>CAZFZK010000039.1:0-10416 GCA_964523605.1 uncultured Candidatus Planktophila sp.
CAATGGCGCAAGAGCGAATCAGCATCGATCAGGTGGAGTCATGGTTAGCACCACGCCTGCTGGGTTGCTAAAACCACTGCGTTTGCCACTAGCAACTGGCGATCATTTTGTTGATCCGCCAGTTGTTTTAGCGCCAATGGCCGGCATTACCAACTCTGCTTTTCGCATGCTATGTCGCGAACAAGGAGCGGGGTTATTCGTTTCCGAAATGGTTACTGCTCGCGCACTTTTAGAGCGACGTCCGGACACTTTGCGCATGATTGCCCCAGGTGCGGGCGAGTGGCCGCGTTCTGTGCAACTTTATTCAACTGATCCTCACACAATGAGTGCGGCCGTAACGATGATGGGCAAAGAGAATTTAGCTGACCACATTGATATGAACTTTGGTTGCCCGGTTCCGAAAGTAACTCGCAAAGGTGGCGGTGCGGCATTGCCTTATAAGCGCAATCTTTTCACTTCTATTGTTGGCGCTGCCGTTGAAGCTGCCAAACCATTTGGAATTCCAGTAACTGTGAAAATGCGTATCGGCATCGATAGCGATCATGAAACTTATTTAGAGGCTGCAACTTCGGCCGCTAATTTAGGAGTGGCATGGGTTGCTTTACATGCTCGCACTGCCCAACAAATGTATGAAGGAAAAGCTGATTGGTCGGCTATTACTCGACTAGTTGAGCACTTAAAGCCAACTGGTGTGCCGGTTTTAGGCAATGGTGATATCTGGTCTGGCGCCGATGGCTTGGCAATGGTTGCCGAAACTGGATGTGCTGGCGTGGTTGTGGGTCGTGGCTGTTTAGGGCGACCATGGTTATTTGCAGATTTAGTTGCCGCATTTTCCGGAACCGAAAACAAAGTGTTACCAACACTTTTCGAAGTTCGCGAGGTTATGTATCGCCATGGTGAACTAATTGTTGATTACTTTGAAAATGAAGATCGCGGATGTCGTGATCTACGCAAACATATGGCTTGGTATTTAAAAGGCTTCCGCGTAAATAGCGAATTGCGTCGTCAATTCGGCATGATTGGCTCATTGGCTGAATTACGTGGCTTGCTTGATCAATTAACCGATCAGCCTTACCCAGTTGAAGTAAGTGAAAAACCTCGAGGTCGAACAAGTCATGGTCGCCCAGTTACTTTGCCAGATGGCTGGTTACTTGATCCAAATGAAATCGTCGAGATCGAACTCGAAGATATGTTTTCTGGTGGCTAATGTTTCTCTTTAAATTATTGCGAAAAGCAATTGCATTTTTACTTCTCTTGGTGATTGTTGTTCCCGTATTTGCACTTGGAAAAACTTGGTATGCCGCAAAAAATCCGACCGTGCGAAATGGCGACGTGATTGTGGTTTTAGGTGCTGCGCAATTAGATGGTCGCCCTGGGTTGGTACTAGAAGCACGACTTACAGAGGCAAAGCGAATCTATGATTTAGGTTTAGCTAAGAAAATTATTACAGTAGGCGGGGGCGCACCGGGTGATCGCACAACTGAAGCAGCAGCCGGACGCATTTGGTTAATGCAAAATGGCGTTAAGTATGCAAATATCAAAGCAATTGATGTCGGTCGAGATACATTGAGTTCTACCAAGGCTTATGCCGCTGAAATGCGTGACCGTGAAATTAAGAATGTAATTATTGTGACCGATCCGTTTCACTGTTTACGAGCTATGACGATGGCAAATGATCGTAAATTGATCGCAACTTGTTCTCCAGTTCAAGGTGGCCCAAATGCTTTAGAACAGAGCGGATTTAAGTACTTAATCCGCGAAGCTGGGGCTTATTTGGCTTACATAACCCTGGGTCGCCGTGGCGTTCAGATTAGTGATCATTTACCTTCAGACAACATTCTCAATAAGGTAAGGCCATGAGCGAATTGATCGGCTACACCGCGCGTGATCAAGAACGCTTTCTTGATGAACCAGCTAAACGAGCTGGTCGTACCGAATTTATGCGCGATCGCGCGCGGGTAATACATTCCGCTGCTCTTCGTCGCTTAGCTGCAAAAACTCAAGTAGCAGTGCCGTGGGAAAATGATTTTCAACGAACTCGACTTTCACATTCATTAGAGTGCGCGCAGATTGGCCGCGAACTTGGCGAATCTCTTGGTGCTGATCCAGATTTACTAGAAACTTCATGTTTAGCTCACGATTTAGGTCATCCACCATTTGGCCACAATGGCGAAGAAGCGTTGGCAGAACTTGCTAAAGATTGTGGTGGCTTTGAAGGTAATGCCCAAAGTTTTAGATTGCTAACTCGTATCGAAGCTAAAAGTGTTGATTCCAATGGCAAAACCGTTGGCTTGAATTTAACGCGTGCTTCACTTGATGCCGCAACTAAGTATCCGTGGGCTCGTAGTGAGAATCCACGCAAATATGGTGTTTACGATGATGATGTTGAAATTTATAAGTGGATGCGCGCAGGCGCTCCGGCGGGAAAGCGCTGTATTGAAGCTCAGATTATGGATTGGTCCGATGATTGTTCTTATTCAGTCCATGATTTAGAAGATGCCATCGTTGCTAATCAGATAAAGGTTTCCAACTTTAGAAATGACTTTGCTGATCTCTTCAAAGTAATGAGCATTGATTACGGCAGCGATGCAACCGAGAACGAAGTTGAGTCAGCTCTTACTCGACTCGAGGCTCTTTCTTGCTGGCCAAAGAATTTTGACGGTAGCCATCGCGCACTTGCACGATTAAAAGACACCACCAGTCAGTTAATTGGTCGATTCGTACAATCTGCTGAAATCGAAACCCGCAAAGTCCATGGGGCTGGGCCACTGACCCGATACAGCGCAGACCTTGAAATCCCACGTGATCAGATCATCGAAGTAGATTTCCTAAAGGCTGTTGCTGGCCATTACTTAATCAATGCTGCCGCTTCACAAGAGCGCTATGCCAAGCAACAGACATTAATTGGCGAACTGGTCGAAGCACTATATGAGGCCGGCCCCAAGTATTTAGATTCAGTCTTTTTAGATGATTGGCAGATCGCATCAACTGATGCCGAGAAGCTGCGAGTAATTATTGATCAAGTTGCTGGATTAACTGATCCGGGTGCATACGCATTGCATGCCCGCGTTTGTGTGACTGGATAGAATGGTTAAATCATGAGCGGTCGAATTAGAGACGAGGACGTGGCTTACGTTCGCGACCATGCACCCATTGATGAAATCGTGGGCGATTATGTACAACTTAAATCTGCCGGCGGGGGCCAGAAAAAAGGTTTGTGCCCTTTTCATGATGAGAAATCTCCATCTTTCCATGTAACTCCATCAAAGGGTTATTTCCATTGTTTTGGTTGTCAAACAGGTGGCGATGTAATTGCTTTTGTAATGAAGATGGATCATTTATCTTTTACTGAAACTATTGAACGTCTGGCCGATCGCATTGGTTACACATTGCGCTATGACGAAAACTCTTCGGGATCAGCAGCGCCAGCTGGGCAACGTTCTCGTTTGATTGCCGCAAACGCCGAAGCAGCGAAGTTTTATCAAGAACAATTGAATAAATCAGAAGGCGCAGCACATGGTCGCGAATTAATGACTAAGCGCGGTTTTGATAAAGCTGCATGCGAACAATTCGGTGTTGGTTACGCCCCAAATGAGTGGGATGCCCTCACCAAACATTTGCGCGCCATAGGTTTTACTATTGATGAACTCGAAAACGCTGGACTTTCTAAAATGGGAGAACGCGGCCCAATAGATCGATTCCGCAATCGCTTAACTTGGCCAATTAAAGATATTTCTGGCGATGTAGTTGGTTTTGGTGCCCGCAAGCTAGCCAGCGATACTGAAGATCAAGGCCCGAAGTATTTAAATACGCCAGAGACACCGATTTATAAAAAGAGCCAAGTTCTATATGGCTTAGACATGGCGAAGAGAGATATTGCCAAGTCGCGCCAAGCAGTAATCGTTGAGGGCTATACCGATGTAATGGCAGCACATTTAGCGGGTATTCCGACGGCAGTTGCCACTTGCGGTACCGCATTCGGTGCTGATCACATTCGAATATTGCGCAGACTATTGATGGATGACGATGCTTTCCGCGGTGAAGTTATCTTTACCTTCGATGGCGATGCGGCCGGGCAAAAAGCTGCGCTTCGAGCATTTAGCGATGACCAGAAATTTGTAACTCAAACTTACGTCGCAGTTGAGCCCGATGGATTAGATCCAGCAGAGTTACGCCAACATAAAGGCGATTTAGCGCTACGTGATTTGATTGCTAAACGAGTACCTCTTTTTGAATTCGCTATTAGAGCAGAACTAGCAAAACATAAGTTGGAATCTGCCGAAGGTCGCGTTAATGCTTTAAATGCTGCCGCACCATTAGTTGCACAGATTCGCGACAAGTCATTACGTCCGGAGTACACCAGATTATTAGCCGGTTGGATCGGGCTAGAAACAGATGTTGTCAGCAAAGCAGTAGCTCGTGGATTCAAGCCAACTGTTTCTAACAATGCAGAACCGATCACCGAAGAGGTACCAGAAAAAAATTGGCGTCCAGATCCGAGTGATCCACGGTTAATGCTTGAACGCGAAGTTCTTAAAGCAAAAGTTCAGATGCCTGAATTAGCAAATGGTTGGTCAGCGATTGAGCCTGAAGCTTTTACTCATCCGGCATATAAAGAATTACGTGCCGTAATTGATGTTGTAGCAGTTGATCGCCCATTGACGATTGAACTTGTTACAAATGAAAATATGAAAGCGCTGTTTACTGAGCTCTCAGTTGAGCCAATTCGAACTGATGGTGAAATCTCACAAATTTATGTTTCCAGCATTATTGCCAGATTGCGCGAAGTTTCGGTATCTCGTGCAATTGCAGATTTAAAATCTAGTTTGCAACGACTTAATCCTGTTGAGAATGAGGCCGAATACAACGCGGCATTTGCAACTTTAGTTGCTCTGGAAAGCACCAGACGTGGACTCCATGATTTAGCGGTCGGCGGCCTATAAATGGCTGGTTTCAGCGGTCATTTTTACCGATTGCAATAATTACGCTAGAGTTTGGCCTTCGCAATCCCTGATAGCTCAATGGCAGAGCAGCCGGCTGTTAACCGGCAGGTTCTTGGTTCGAATCCAAGTCAGGGAGCTTTTCATTCCCAAACACATATTGATTGCCTTCCTGCTGCTCGGATAACTCTGCGAAAATTCTCAGGAAATTTAGTTACTTCAGCAAGGCGAAACCTTTAGGCTCAGCAACATGAGCTACCAACCGCGCCGAGTTAAATCACTTACCGACTCTTGGCGCTCGCAGGCCATCGCTATCCGCGTTTTGCGAGGCTGGCTAGGTATTACCTGGATTTATGCCGGCTGGGACAAAGCAACTGACCCGGGATTTCTAACTAAAGGCTCTGCTTCCTTTATCGGAACTCAACTCAGCGGTTATTCAACACAGTCACCTATTGGTGGCCTCCTTAATAAATTGATCGAGCATTCAACTGCTGTCGGATTAATTGTTATGTTGACTGAGTTCGCAATTGGTTTAGCTACTTTGCTTTGGGTCTCACCAACTTTGGCCGCCTTCGGCGGTTTTACTATGTCATTGGGTCTTTGGTTGGCAAGCAGTTTCCATGTTTCACCTTACTTCTTAGCTAGCGATACTGCTTATGCAATTCTTTGGCTCGTTTATTTCTTAACCTTGATAGGTAACCGCCGAACAGTAGATGTTTCGCTAGACCGACGAGGGGCTATCCGATTAGGTGCGCTAGGTGGGGCTGCGATTGCACTTTCATTTCTTGGAAAAGCTTTTCCTAAGAGTTCTGCGAAAGCCGTTGAGACAACAACTGCTTCTGGGTCAGCTGTAAAAGTTTTGGAACTTTCCAAAATAGCTGTCGGTGAAACACATCAATTTGCTTTAAGTAATGGCATGCCAGCAATTCTCTTTCGCACCAAAACAGGCGTATTTGCCTATTCAGCTACTTGCACTCATGCAGGTTGCACCGTCTCTTACAAAGGTGCGAATAAAACTTTGTATTGCCCGTGCCATGGGGCAGAATTTGATCCATTCAGCAACGGCAAGGCAGTTCAAGCGCCAGCTCGTGATCCGTTAACAAATGTAAAAGTTAAAGTTGAAGGAAACTGGGTAGTACTCGCATGAAAGGGATGAAAATGAAATTCCAAGGAACTCAAAAAGTAGCGGCAGGATTTATCGCAGGCGCGCTAATTACTGGTGGAATCGCAACAGCGGCCACTTCTAACTCGGGCACCCTGCAAGCATGCGTTGATACGCGCACCCAGGCAATGTATTTAGCCGTTAATGGCACTTGCACTAAATACCGCACCTTGGTTGATTTAAGTTCGAGTTCAATCGGAATTGATGCAAAATCAGTTGCTGCTGCCGTAACACCATCAGTTGTATCGATTGCAGTAACTACTCGTACAGGTGGCGGAACTGGTTCGGGTTCTATTTATAAGACTAGTGCCACCGAAAGTTTTATTATCACCAATAATCACGTAATTGCAGATGCAGTTACCAGCGGGACCATCGAAGTAGAATTAGTAAATGGCGATATTTTGCCAGCAACTATCGTGGGTCGCGATATCGCTTATGACATTGCCGTTCTAAAAGTGAAGACCGGAAATTTACCAGTCATTAAAGTAGGCGATTCTGCAAAAGTTAGTGTCGGCGATCCAGTCATTGCCGTTGGTTCTCCGCTTGGTCTAGCTAGCACCGTGACTTCAGGAATCGTTTCAGCACTTAATCGACCAGTTCTTACCGGCAGCACTGGTTCTGAATCTTATGTAAACGCGATTCAAACTGATGCCGCGATCAACCCAGGTAATTCTGGCGGCGCGTTAGTAGATGAAAATGGCAAATTAATTGGAGTTAATTCGGCCATTGCAACACTTTCATCTGGTTCAACTAGCGGCTCAATTGGTTTAGGTTTTTCTATTCCTATCAATGAAGCAAAGCGCGTAGTTGATGAAATTGTGGCCACCGGCAAATCAACCAGACCGGTTTTAGGTGTTTTCTTTGATCAGAGTTACACCGGAATTGGTGCCAGAATTCTTCGGTTAAGTGCTGGCGAAGGTGCAGAAAAAGCTGGAATTCCAGTTGGTTCAGTCATCAAGTCCATTGAAGGCTTCAAGATCACCGATGATGTTTCCGCGATTGTGCGAATTCGTGCAGCCACACCAGGAAGCACGATTACGGTCATCGTAGACCTGCCAAATAATGGTGGATTAAAGACCTTTAAAGTAACGCTGGGATCAGCCGCATCGAACTAAGGCCGTTTTACTTACCAAAGCGTCACCTAGCGGTAACGCCTGCGAAATACTTTTTCGGTAAGGTTTAGCCATGGCTCAATTTAGATTACAGGTCGTTCTTCCAGATCGCCCCGGCTCACTAGGCGCTGTAGCTTCCGCAATTGGTTTTGCTGGCGGAGATATTCGCGGCTTAGTTGTGATGAAATCTGAAGATGGTCGCGGCTATGACGATATTACTGTCGCGGTGCCGGGCTCAGATCCCAGCGATCTAGTAGAGGTTTTGACGGCAATTGGTGGCGTTGAAGTTTTATCAGTCACGCCAGTTCAATAATTTCGGCACCTTGGCTAGGCAGCGAAGTAAAAAATCTAGGTGTTGCAAAGTTATTTTCAGCAAATGCTTTTTCGATTGCTGAAATTGTCTTATCTTTTTGAGTAGCCTTAATTAAAGCAATCGCACTTCCGCCAAAACCTCCACCAACCATACGAGCTCCAAGAGCCCCTACTGATATTGCAGATTCGACAGCACAATTTAGTTCAGGGCAGGAAACGTCATAATCATCACGCAGCGATAAATGCGAAGCGTTTAGTAATTTACCTAGAGATACGAAATCTTTAGAGGCTAGAACTTCAACTGCAGCTACTACTCGAGCAATCTCAGAAACAGCATGTCGAGCTCTTTGGTATTCAATTTCAGTGATTAAATTTCTGGAACTTTCCAATTGAGCTAGTGAGAGATCACGTAATGACTTAATTTCTAATTTAGCGACAACCGACTCACATGCTGCGCGACGTTCGGCGTATCCACCATCGGTCAAAGAGTGATGAGCCTGAGTATCGATGATAAGTAACTCAAGATCGCTAGCAGCGAGATTAAATTCGATATCTCTAGTCGTTAAGTCCCGACAGTCCAATAAAAGGGCATATCCGGAGCGTGCCATTAATGAAACTGATTGATCCATAATTCCGCAAGGAACGCCAACGTATTCATTCTCTGCTCGCTGCGTTAAGTGAGCTAAATCTTCAAGTGAATGACCAAGGGTGAAAAGCTGGTTTAGCGCTATCGCCACGGAACATTCAAGTGCGGCCGATGAAGATAAACCTGCGCCAAGTGGCACCTGCCCATCAATCATGATGTCAACGCCAATTTCCAAGCGAAGAGACCAAATAACTCCGAGCGGATAACGCTCCCAATCTCCCGGTAAGCCAGGGGTTATCTCATCAAGATTAAATTCAAGAACTGCGTTACTGCGTTGCATTGAAGATATGCGCACTTTTCGGTCATTTCGAATTCCGATTGCACAATAAGTTCGGTCATTGATGGCAAATGGGAGCACAAAACCATCGCTATAGTCGATGTGCTCGCCAATTAAATTCACTCGTCCAGGTGCTGCAGCGAGAATACTTGGCGAGTAACCGAAAGTTTGTAAAAACTCTTGAGCAATATCAAACATGATTTGGTTAGTTAAAAGATTTCAATGTATCAGCGACGATTATTTCGATTCCTCGCTTTGGAGACCAGCCCAGCTTTTCCCGGGCTTTTGAAATGTCGGCAATCAAGACTGCTGGATCACCTGTGCGACGAGGCGCCTCGGTTGTTGGGATTTCATAGCCAGCGGCTTTAGAAGCTGCAGCGAGAACAACTCTGACTGAGTAGCCGTCACCGCTTCCTAAATTATAGATTTCATGTGTATGAGGTTTAAGTGAGTTCAAAGCATTAATGTGGGCTTCAATCAAATCGACAACGTGCACATAATCTCGCACGCAGGTGCCATCTTTGGTTGGCCAATCAGTGCCATAAATTTCTACCGGGTTATCTTTTGTGCTTCGCAAAATATTAGGAATCAAGTGAGTTTCTGGGTTATGGCGTTCAGCGAGCCAACCACGAGAAGAATGATGAGCACCCGCCACATTGAAATAGCGCAGCGAGATAGCCGAAATTCCGCGAGAAATAGCTTCGGCGGAAATCATCTGATCAACTTCTAACTTAGTTTCACCGTATGGATTAGTGGGTGAGGTTTGGGCTGTTTCAGTAATCGGTACTTGTTTAGGTTCACCATAAGTTGCAGCGGATGAAGAAAATACCAATTTCTTCACACCAGCTTTATGCATTTCATCGAGTAAAACTCGGGTTCCAGCGACATTAACTTGGCGATAGAGGTCAGGCTCTTTCACGGACTCACCAACTAAAGATTTTCCGGCAAAATGCATTACCGCATCGCAATCACTTAGTGCCTCTGCTACCTGGTTTGGCTCCAGGATCGAACCTTGGATGAAATCGATTCCTGCTGGGATCGCATCTGCATGACCAGTGCTGCAGTCATCTAAAACCGAGATTTCATATCCTTGTGAAAGCAAAATATCTACTGCAGTCGAGCCAATATAACCAGCACCACCAGTTACTAGAACCCGCATTACAGGATTACTTCGCGTAATTGCGTAGCCGATTGCTCAGGCTTTAGATCCATGATGAATGCGCCCATGGCAGATTCGGAACCTGCTAAATACTTTAATTTGCCAGGCTGGCGACGAACGCTAGTTATTTGCCAATGTAGCCGCAATACATCGCGACCAACTCGAACAGGTGCTTGATGCCAGGTAGCGATGTAAGCCATCTCAATTCCAAATACACCATCAAGCCGGTTTAATACTTCGAGAGCGATTTGTGGGAAAGCGTCAGAAGCAGCTTCATCTAGTTCGGCTAAATCAGCAACTGGATTCAAAGGAGCCACATGTATTTCATAGGGATAGCGCGCTGCGTATGGAACGAAGGCAATCCAATGATCATTTTGCGCAATTATGCGCGTGCCATCTTTGATCTCGCGAGCAACTACATCATCTAGCAAAACTCGACCGGTACGATCTTTATGTTCTTGAGCTGCAGCCAACATTTTTTCAACACGTGGTGGCAAGAATGGATATGAGTAAATCTGTCCATGTGGATGAGAGAGGGTTACGCCGACTTCTTCACCACGATTTTCAAACGGCGCGATATGGGCGATATAGCTTTCCTGTGAGAGTTCGCGAACCCGATCTTTCCAAACTTCCAGAATTACTCGAACTTGTGAAGGTGATAGATCCTTTAATGATTTTCCGTGATCGGCAGCAAAGCAGATAACTTCGCATTTTCCAGCCGTCTGTCCTTCGGCTGTTTGAGTACTTAGTGCTTCAGGCAGTTCGAAATTTCCAGCTGGCGGGCGAAAAGATGGGCCACGGTTATCAA
>CAZFZK010000040.1:0-9927 GCA_964523605.1 uncultured Candidatus Planktophila sp.
GCGATACGCTTTCAGTCCAGTATTTAATAGTTGATAAGAAGCCAGAAAATACCTTGAAAAATTCACAACTTCCTATAGTTGTCATCACAGGTCCTGGTGGATTTAATACAACAATAAAGCTTAATGAGCGAACAAAGTTCTACGAGCCCTTCGGCAAAACCAACTACTTATATTTGGCACGCTATAGCACTGTTGCTAAAGCTGGCATCTATAACTTTCTAATTACCGCTAAAGCAAAATCTGAAATTACCTTGGGCGTGGGTGAAAAAGAAATCAGAGGTGAAGTAATTCGTGGGCCATATGTTGCTCCAACTCCAACTCCAGAAGTTGCCTATCCTAAACTTTCAGCTGTTGAACGCAATCTATTTATTGCGCTAGATAAAATTGTTAAAGATTGGGCTCCGTATTTGGCGGCCCTAAGTGGCAATAAAGTAAAGATCATAAGTGAGAAACCGTCGCATCCTCGTAATGAAGAAAATCGTATTGGCGCAGAAGTTTCCAACGAAATACTAGGAATAATCCTGGCGAAACCTGTTGCTCCGGCTTATTACATGTATGAAACATCCGAGTGGGCTGATAAGCAAATGGAATCAATTTGCCCATTTTTGATCGGACAAAATCCAACAGGAACAAGTGCAGGCGGAAAAGTTGGCTGCGGAAAATTGATCATCGTCAATCTAAATGGCTGGAACAACACAATTGCAGGAGTAGATGGCTCCTGGTTTGAATCGGCTCATGAAACTTTCCATGTTGCTCAATACATAGCCGCAATCGTTAATAATGACCCAAATAATTCAGCGTGGTATCCAAACCATCCAGCTTGGTATCGCGAGGGGAGTGCCTCAACTTTTGGCGGCCTAGTTAGATCTTTGATTAGTAAAGGTAAATTCAACTACGGTGATTTGAACCAAATTGAGAAGTCACCTGTTTCCTACAGTGAATGCAATAAAGCATGGAAAATATGGCAGGAGAGTAATAACGCTACTAATTTTTCAGATCTTGGCCAATGTGAATACGGTCTAGGTCGCAGAATGACAGACTATCTTGTGGCTTGGCACGGGGGAGTTGCCGGGATTCTTAAAAACTACGAACTTGTAGCGCAAGGAAAGACATTCGAGGAAGCCTTCAAATTAGCTCACGGAATAGCACTTAAAGATTTCTTCGAAGAGGTAAAGCCGTACTTAGCTACCCAAGGCTTCGTAATCCCTTAAACGCCAACTGAGAGTTCAACATCGGCCCATCTGAACTTCTCCCATTCATTCGAGTATGCTCGAATTATGACTGAACGGCAAGAATTTAAAGTGCTTCAAACTTACGATGATTTTGAGCTGCGTGAATATTTGCCTTGCGTTATCGCAGAGGTGAAAGTTTCCGAACAATATTCAACATCAACCAGCAGTGCGTTCTCAACACTATTTAATTACATTTCAAAAGGGAATAAGTCTTCAGAAGCAATTGCGATGACGGCCCCAGTAATCACTGCTCAAAAAGCAGATAGTGACGAATCTGGCCAATGGCATGTCTCGTTTGTTATGCCTGCAGGTAGAGCTATGAGCCAAGTTCCGATTCCGAATAATTCTCAAATTGAATTACGCGAATTAGCTACCGAAATCTGCGTTGCCAAATCATTTCGCGGGAAAGCAACCGATGATTTAGCAAGAAAAATAACCAAAGAGCTTCGTCTAAGTGCCGCTAAAGAAAACATCGCACTTTCAAATGAAACGCGAATCTGTCGGTTTGATCCACCATTTAAACCTGGCTTCTTTCAATACAACGAGATCGTGATTCCAGTTAGTTAAGACGCGAATCTAGTACTTACTGCACTAGAAATTACTTGCCGGCAAGACGAGCTTCGCGGCGCAAGCGCTGCTCAGCAGGATCTGGCACAGGCACAGCAGAAATCAAACGCTTGGTGTAATCCTCGCGCGGATTCTTAAGAATCTGATCACGAGAACCAACTTCGACTAAGCGCCCATTCTGCATAACCGCAATTCGGTGCGAGAGAATATCGACGACAGCAAGATCGTGGCTAATAAATAAACAGGCGAACTTTAATTTGTCCTGCAGATCTTGCAGCAAATCAAGGAATCGAGCCTGTACCGAAACATCAAGTGCTGAGGTTGGTTCATCGGCAATCAGTAAATCTGGCGTAAGAGCCAAAGCACGCGCAATACCTACGCGTTGGCGCTGACCACCTGAGAGTTCATGTGGGTAACGATTTCGATATGACCTTGGAAGTTCGACGCTATCAAGTAAGTCCTCAACCCGCTTATCTAGTTCGGCACCTTTAGCATCCCCAGAGAGAAACAGTGGCTCTCCGATGCTCTCACCAATTGGCAGGCGTGGGTTTAAGGAGCTAACCGGATCCTGGAAAACGATTCCAGTATGTCTGCGAATCTCGCGTAACTCTTGTGGAGTTGGTTTAGTCATATCACGACCAACAATTTCAATTCTTCCTTCAACTGTTGGCAATAAACCAATTGCAGCTCGACCTACAGTTGTCTTGCCCGAACCTGATTCACCTACGAGACCAACAATTTCACCTGGGAAAATCTCAAGGCTGAAATCTGTAACAGCACGGAAAGCAGGAATTCGTCCGCTCTTTGGATACTCAATCGAAACATTTTCAAGTTTCAATACTGCCGGTTGCCCGACTAATTCAGGAGATAACTCTCTGACTGCAACTGAACCAAGTTTTGGAACGGCTGATAGAAGTTCTTTTGTGTAAGGATGTTGTGGACGATTAAAGATCTGATCGGCAGTGCCGTATTCAACGGTGTTGCCATCTTTCATAACCAAAATATCATCAGATAAATCTGCAACAACTCCCATATCGTGGGTGATCAGCAGAATCGCTGAGTTAAGTTTGTCGCGAAGATTACGAATCAAATCAAGAATTTCAGCTTGCACTGTTACATCGAGTGCGGTTGTAGGTTCGTCGGCAACGAGTAAACCCGGATCACAAGCAAGTGATTGAGCAATCATCGCTCGTTGTCGTTGGCCACCTGAAAGTTGGTGCGGATATTTATTAAATGATGCTTCTGGGGAAGGAATTTCAACCATGGTAAGTAATTCGATGGCACGAACCTTGGCATCATTTGGGCTCATATCGAAGTGAGTGCGAAGAGTCTCAACGATTTGGAAACCGATTGTATAAACCGGGTTTAGCGCCGTCATTGGCTCTTGGAAAATATAGGCAACTTCGCGACCACGGAACTTACGAAGTTGAGATTTCTTAGCCCCAATCATTTCCTGGCCTCTGACTTTGACGCTGCCTGAAACGCGAGCATTTGTTGCCAATAGATCCATCAAACCCATAGCTGTCGTAGATTTACCAGAACCTGATTCACCCACAATGGCAAGGACTTTTCCGGCTTCAACCTTGAAATTCATATCAATGGCAGCTGGATACCAAACGCCTTCAACCCAAAAATCTACGTTGTAGTTGGCTACTTCTAGAACCACGTTGGAATCTCCGCCTGTGCTGCGATCTCTCTGCGTCATTGTCTTTCTCCTGCGATAATAGGCAAATGTCTGAGACCTTTCGCCCCAAAAGTAATTTCGTATGGGCTGGCACTTCTTTTGTTTTGCTTCTTCTCTTTGCTGCCAACAGTCTCTTTGTCCTTAAGAATCCTGCTCAGCGAACTATTGAGTTGTTGATGTGCATTGTTTTGAGCGGCTGTGCTTATTTGATATGGATTAGACCCAAACTGATTCTTCAAGATGATGTTATGCATGTTATTAATCCATGGGGAAGTGAAACGATTGCCTATAGCGATGTCATCGAGCTCGAGACAAAGTGGGCTTTGAAGATCATTCACACCAAGGGAAAGACTCGAGTCTGGGTCGCTCCCGCGAGTGGCAAACGAAAGTGGATTGCTGATACTAAGTTTGGTTTTTACGGCAGCAACATGCCGCTTTCCAAATCCAACCGTATTTCCTCGGAAACTATGAGCGAAAGTCTCGACAGCCTTAGCGGACAAGCTGCTTACATGATCCGAGAGCGAATAAAGAGACTTCATTAGCCGCGCTTTCCATTAAGTTCTTTGGCATTTCTGCGATCTTTAAATGAGATATGTCTGCGTTGACGTGGATCAAATGCGTCACGAAGTCCATCGCCAATAAAGTTAACAAAGAGCGCAATCGAAACAATCAGAGTTCCTGGCCACCAGAATAACCAAGGGCTAATGCTGAACGAATCTTGGTATTGGCTGATTAGTAGACCAAGTGAAACATCAGGTGGCTTTACACCAAAGCCAAGATAGCTAAGGGCAGATTCCGCCAAAATCGCACCGGATGCAAGCAGGGTTCCGGAAACAATAATGATGCCCATTGCATTTGGAAGAATGTGCTTGAAGATAATTCTTCGATCAGAAGCGCCAGCAACTCGCGCAGCATCGACAAACTCACGTTCACGTAGTGTCAGGAATTCAGTGCGAACAAAGCGCGCTAGACCCATCCAGGCAAAGAAACCTAAGAGTAAGGCGAGCGGAATTACGCCAAAGTTTCCGAATCTAAAGCCGATTACTGATCCGATAATAATTGTTGGTGTCACCAAGAACATGTCGGTAACTCGCATCAGAACAGCATCAACAAGACCGCCGTAATATCCAGCGATTGCACCGATTATGGTGCCGATTACGATTCCTAAGAATCCTACAATCAACATAACCAGGATTGATTGTTGAGCGCCACGCACTACGAGTGCAAAGTAATCAGTACCGATGATGTCGGTGCCAAATGGGTGTTCGCCAATCTTTAGGCCATCACCGTCTAAGAATGAAGGGGCAAGATCTAGAGTTGGACATCCGGTAACGCCACCGTTACATGATGCAGCGATGGCACCTTCTGGGTCGATATCGGTAATTTTGTATTTCCACCAACCTGGCACGGTCGTTGGGTTTTGGCTATTTCCAAATTGCAGACCTGTTGCCGTAAAAACGAAGAAGACGATAAAGATCAGCCCAAAGAGCGATCCCATGGCAGCTTTATGTTTAACAAATCGCTTTACGATAATCTGCTTTTGAGTAAGACCTACGGTATCTCGTCCGGCAATCTCATTTTCGTTCTTTTCCGGGCTTGAGTTTAATTCTTGATTCACTTCACTCATCTCACTCACTTCCTAATTCTAATTCTAGGATCGACAACACCGTAAAGAAGATCGGCAACAAAGTTAGCCATCACAGTTAAAAATGCCGAGATAATAAAGACGCCCATAAAAAGGTTGAGATCATAATTTCTAATGGCGTTGTTAAACACCTGCCCCATACCTCTCCAGGCAAAGACTCCTTCGGTAATAATTGCGCCACCAAATAAACCGGCAAAATCATTTACCAAGATCGTTGTCAGAGGAAGCATCGCGTTACGCATGCCATGACGAACAATTACTGTTCTTTCTGTTAATCCTTTAGCACGTGCAGTTCTGATGTAATCCATATTTAATACTTCGAGCAAACTTCCACGAGCGAAGCGCACGTAACCTGCAAAAGAAATCAAGGTAAGAGCGATTGTTGGTAGAACAAGATGCACTGCGATATCAAGTCCGGCAATCCAGAAGTTATCCAGCTGTTCAGGGGTTAGCAGATCATTTGCCTGGCCTAAGGTAGGAATTGGGCGCCCACCGACAGCATCAGAATTCGCGTAGCCGGAAAATTCTCGTAAGAATCTATCAATAATGATTGGGAAAGATGAAAGTAGCGCTGTAAATAAACCAATTCGAATGTACATTCGCCGATCAATTTTGCTAACCGCAAATCCAATAGCTGATCCTGCGGCAATTGTGATTGCAAAGATGGCGATCACGTTTAGAAATGTTGCATTTGCGGACATTAATCCTTGTAGCGGATAATAAAGAACACCCATCGCAATTGCCGTTCCAAAACCTACATAAATACCTTTTCGATTCTCTAAACCGGAGATCAGTTGAATTACAAGAACTGCGTTACATAGCGCAAGGAAGGTGACTCCGAATATGCCCAGCGAAGGTTCTGCAAACCATCTGCTTGCGCTGACATAGGAGAGCACGATTCCTGCAAAAATTGCAGCACCTGCTAGAACTGAGAAGAATCCTGACTTTTTACCACCAACAAAACCAGCAATTACAAAACCGAAAAGCAGAGCGGTAACCACAATTCCAACTGGATGAATCACTGGATCGACTAAGAAATCATTGAATTGGATAGCCATGAATTCCTTTAGGAGAACAGCTACCCAGAAAATTGGAAGCGAGAAGAGCAAGAAGGAAATAAATGTCATAACGTAGTCAAAACGGCTGTACTGTCTAATCGCCGTGATCATTCCAACTGAAACGCCAAGAATAATTGCTAGAAAAGTTGCAGTGATAACCAATCTAATTGTGACTGGAATAGCTTGGCTGATGATCTCACTGACCGGAATATCTGAGCGAGAGAGACCTAAATTGAAGTCTCCCCAAAGGCCACCAATGATTCCGCGAAGCCAAGAGAAGTAGCGTAGGGGAGGGGGAACATCTAATTGCAGATCTCTAATCATCTTGGCAATTAGATAATCCTTATTTAGCTCTGTGCTTTCACCAAAGACTGACAGCGGGTTTGAAGAGTATGCCTGGAGGTTGTAGGCAAAAAAACTCGCACCGAAAACAATTACCAACATCATTCCTAGGCGACGAGAAATGTACGCGAACAAAGTATCTCCCTACCTATCGAAGCTTTGATTTGCACATATTTTGCGCACTTTTGAAAAAGTAATTCAACATAAGTTAAGAAGTTGGGATGCCCAGTGGGGCATCCCAACTTCTTAATTACTTACTGCTTTGGGTCTACTTAGTACGACCAATCAAAGAAGTTCCAAGTGATTACTGATCCAAGTGGTGCTGGATCAATTCCCTTTAGTTCTTTGTTGTAGGCAGCGATAGTTGGGTTTGCATAGAGCGGTAAGCCCCAAGCATTCTCGATGATGATCTTGTCAGCCGCAAGACGCTTTGCTGTGATTTCCTTTTGAGTAAGGATGTCACCTTCAAGGCTCTTTAGGATGGCGTCAAGCTTGTCATCAGCCCAACCAAAGACGTTATTTGAACCGTCTGATCGGTAGTTACCTGTTGAGTTAGCTTGGCTAATTGCGTTTAAGCCGTAGCCGTACATGAATACATCGTACTTTGAGTTTCTATTATCGCGAAGACCAAATAGATCTGGGCTTGCATAATCTGTAACATCAAAGCCAGCTTTCTTGACTTCAGCAATAACCAACTTAGCGATTGCGTTACGCAAAGTTGTATTTGCGTGAGCAAAAGTCAACTTGACTGGCGCATTTGTCTCAGAAGCTGATGGGAAGTACTTCTGTACAAGAGCTAATGCCTTCGCTGTGCGCTGAGCTTGAGTACCTTCTGAGTATTCAGCTACGCCAGAGGCCGCTGTATTAGCCTTGTATTCAGCTGTTCCATAGAACGAGAATTGTGTATCTAGTGGAGCTGCATCTGACTTAACTGGCTTAATCAGTGTGTCGACGATTTGTTGACGAGGTGTCGCAAGCAAGAATGCTTTACGAAGGTCCTTCGCCTTTTGAGAATTGCCAGCGAAAGGACCTGTGTAAGTATCTTTCTCACCCGAAGCGTTCGAGACGCGAAGATCTAAGTGTGAGTACGCACCCGCACCAATTTTGGTAATTGTCTTCACATTCGGCATAGCTTCAAGAGCTAGACGATCGTTAGCTGTTGGAAGTGTGCTGTAGTAAACGTCGATGTCACCGTTACGAAGCGCCTGAACAGCCGCTGTGTTGTCGTTGATGATCTTGATTACAACGGTATTAATTGGGTTAACAGTCTTCATCGCAGGACCTGATGAGTACTTAGGGTTTCTCACCAAAGTCATTGAGCTACCGTAAGTGAACTTATCAACGATGAATCCACCATTGCTAATGAGCAGAAGTGGATTAGTTGAAGAGTCAACCTTTGTTACGTCATAACCAGTTGACCAGATCTTTCCCATTGCCTTAAGGCGATCTGTGCTCTTGGCACGAACAACGCGCAGGAAGTTAGCCTGAGCAGCTTGGTTTACGGAAGATGATTGCAGACCTTTCTTACCTTCTGCCATTAGTACAATTGAATGTACTGGAGATGGTCCGGGGGCTAGAAGCTCCCAATCTGGAAGCGGCTTATCAAATTTAACAGTCAAGCTCATTTTGTCTGCGCTAATTGATGGCAAACCAACTACGTGATCAGCATATGTGCCGCCGTAGCATCCGCTATCAAATGCTGGAACAACTTTCTTATCAACGGGATCGCCCAGACCTGCATCCTTTGAATATTCGTCAGAGCAGACAACATGTGTTAGAAGAAGGTCGATCGCATTAATTGGAGTTCCATCAGACCACTGTTGCCCCTTGGCAACTGTGTACTTGATCTGGAAATCTTTTGCGGTCTTCTTAACTATTGCCATAGATCCGAACTTGGTATTCATAACTAGTTCTGCATCTGAGTTGTAATAAGTGAAACCCATTCCAGTTAGTGATCCAACTGTTGAGTTATATGCAGTGTTTCCATCAGCAGTTCCTGAATTTAAGGATGTGATGTCACCTGTTGATAGTAAAGTTACGGTTGATTGAGTCGCGGCCTGTGCTGGGGTTATTACACCTGCAGAAAGGCTAGCAACTACTAACGCCGCGATTGCCGAGGCAGCCGTTGCGCGCAATGCCAGTTTTGCTTTCATACTTTTCTCTCCCTCTAGTTTTACCCCGACTGGCGGCGCTTAAAACACTTTTACGTTTTAAGCAGACCCCAAATCAAGAATTCCGAAAATCTTAAGGTATTAGTAGAGCTTTATCTACCCCAGGTTCGACCGTTACTCAATTGTGATAATCGAGGAGCCACGAATTTCAGCGTCTTACTTGTCCTGAAATACCTATCTATCGGACATAATCCAGCACACATGGCCCCAGCCTTACGCACCCGGCAATCGTAAAAGCCTGAGGAGTTACTCAGAGCCAGAGTCGCAACTCAACATTTCCACCGAACTCCACCCTGCTAACCTTTTTTGGTGGCTGACTTGATTCCGATTTATTCAATCTCAAAGCCATTTCTGGCAGAAGCGGTAATCGCTCTTGGTGTGCCACTCGATACCCAAGTTGGAAAGTTTCTCCCACATCTTCATGACTGTTACAAGAGTCGAGTTATTGTCGAGCTCTTAAATCACACCTCGGGGTTAGATGATTACGGTGACATGCCCGAGTACCGGCAAGCAGTTAAGGAAGGTAAACCTGCATGGGATCGAGAATTCCTGCTCGCGTTAGCAGGAAAGCGAAATCATGCAAATCACGGTTTTAGATATTCAAATATTGGATATCTGCTTTTAGTTTTGTTAATTGAGAAAGAAACTCAACTCCCATATTTTGAAGCCATCACAAAATTAGTTTTGAGCCCATTAGAGATTTATGGATTTGAACCGTGGGAATCTAGACACTCAAGTATTCCTGACTATGACCCTAACTGGGTTTACTCCGGAACATTTCTTGGTGATCCAAAGTCAATAGCTCCAGCTCTTTTAAAATTAGCTAGACATCGAGAAGAAACGATTGGTTTGAAAGCTGGCATAACTCCAGTGTCACACCCAAATACCGGATTTGAGCATCCCGGTTATGGACTTGGATTCATGACTGATGCTGGTTCGACAGAATTGGAACCTCGTTTTGTAGGACATGGCGGTGGGGGACCAGGTTTTAGTTTGATGGCACTTGTAAATACAGCCAACTGGAGATCCGAACTCGAATACTCAGCACGTGAATTTGATCAGAGCAAAGCCATTACTTCATTGATTCATAAATTAAGTAGTTAGAAACGTGGACTTGTATATCTACTATTTATCTACATAAGTGGGTTGTGAGGGACTCGTTATCAAACCTTCAAACCATTCCCACAGACCCACCTTGCGGATAAATCCCTCCTCGACTCATCTCCAA
>CAZFZK010000041.1:0-9730 GCA_964523605.1 uncultured Candidatus Planktophila sp.
TTGGTCGGCTAGTCGTGGCGGCGGGGCGTTCCTAAATGATCGCGCTATAGCCTGCAACGAAGGGGTCGAACTAAATCGAGCCTTAATTGCCACTGGCTTTGCCTACGATGTTGATGCTCGGCCAGCCCAACTTGCTCAGGTTTCCAGCCTCTTGCCGCGAATCCGCGATTTACGCCGAAATGGGGCAGCGGCAGTTGATCTCTGCCATGTGGCTATGGGCGCACTCGATGGCTACTTTGAAACTGGGCTCAAGGAATGGGATCTAGCTGCGGGCGGTTTAATCGCCACTGAGGCTGGGGCGAAAGTGAGCACTCTGACTGGAGAGAAAACGGCCGGAACGACCATTGCCGCAGCGCCTAGCTTGCACGAAACGCTGGCTTTCCGCCTGAGCCAGAGCGGGCAGTAGGTCAAGTCCGCATAGGCTCGATTTACGCTTAGGTGGCCAACTATGGCAAGATACGCAGTCTGCCGCGGTTATTTAAGCCGTGACTAGATCAGATAAAGAGGACGAAAATGAACATTCTTGACGCCGTTGATGCAGCATCGCTGCGCAAAGACATCCCGCAATTCCGTGCTGGCGATGAGCTCAAGATTTCTGTTCGCGTTATCGAAGGCAACAAGAGCCGTCTTCAGGTTTTCCAGGGAATCGTAATCCGTCGCCAAGGCGATGGCGTTCGCGAAACGTTCACCATCCGCAAGGTTTCTTACGGTGTCGGTGTCGAGCGTACGTTCCCAGTACATACACCAGTTATTGAAAAGATCGAACTAGTAAAGAAGGGCGATGTACGTCGCGCCAAGCTTTACTACCTACGCGATCTACGCGGTAAGGCTGCCAAGATTCGCGAAAAGCGCGATGGCGTCGAAGGTTACGGTGATGGAATTCTTTCTACTCCAGTGTCAGAACCAGTTGCAGAGAATGCTATGTCCGAGGTTCCAGCTCAAGTTGTGTCCGAGCCAGTAGCAGAGATTGCTGTGCCCGAGGTTCCAGCTGAAGTTGTAACAACCGAAGAAGTTGTTGCAACCGAAGACAAGCCAGCCGAATAACTTACAAAGTTAATAGCGGTTTGCGCAGATGAGACGCAAGCGGACCTTCTTACAAGAATTTCCAGTTCTAATTGTTGTTGCTCTCGTCGTCTCACTTTTCATTAAAACATTCTTAGTTCAGTTTTTCTTCATTCCATCTGGTTCGATGGAGAACACACTTCAGATAGATGATCGCGTAGCAGTTAATCGTCTGCCATTTATCTCAAATAATATAAAGCGTGGCGATGTAGTTGTTTTCCGTGATCCAGATAATTGGTTACCGGCTGCCGACGTAAGTGATGCTCCTTTTGTAATCGCGAAGTTAAAGTCTGCTCTTGTCGCAGTTGGAGTTCTACCAAACCCGGCTAAACAGTACTTAGTTAAGCGTGTTGTTGGTGTTGCTGGCGATCATGTTATTTGTTGCACCACCACGGGAAAAATCACCGTCAACGGGCAAGAAATGAATGAGCCATACATCTTTGATGGCAACGTGCCAAGTGATATGAATTTTGATGTGACAGTTCCAAAAGACAAACTTTGGGTGATGGGTGATCATCGTGGGGCAAGCGCTGATTCGAGATATCACCAAGAAGATATAAATAAGGGTTTTGTGCCGGTTAATCGCGTAACTGGTCGCGTGCTTGCAGTTATCTGGCCAATTAAGAATATTTCACTTGTGCCAAATATTGATGCTTTAAATCAACCAGCAGTTAAATCAAAAACTAAGTAATAACATATGAAGGTGATCGAGCAGCTGCTAATCGAAGCTGGCATTTCACCAATCGCCGGAGTTGATGAAGCTGGCCGTGGCGCATGTGCCGGACCTTTAGTTGTGGCAGCAGTAATCTTGAAAGATCCATTTCACCCAGACTTAGCACCATTGCGCGATTCCAAAGAGATTAAAGAAAATAAACGCGAAGCGCTTTTTGATTTAGTTATTGAACACTCACTGGCTTACAGCATTATTGAAATTCCTGCAGCCGAAGTAGATGCCCGCGGTGTACATGCTGCAAATCTCGATGGAATGCGACGAGCAGTGCAAGCGTTAAAAATTGTACCTGCTTATGTTTTGACTGATGGATATGCAATCGCGGGTTTAGCTCTTCCTAACTTAGCTGTTTGGAAAGGTGATCAAGTAGTGCACACAATTAGTGCAGCTTCAATTTTGGCTAAGGTTTATCGAGATCGCATAATGCGGCAACTTGATGATAAATATCCGGCCTACGGATTTGCCGGGCATAAGGGCTATATCACCGCTAGCCATTCGCATTCGTTAACTACCAATGGACCGTGCATAGAGCATCGCCGTTCATTTTCAAATGTGGCAGCGCTAGTTAAGTAGCCACAGCAATTGCTCGACCACAAGGCATTTCGCGCTCACTAATTAAGTCAGGTTCGATCCATAGCCTCTGGCGTTATGAGAACTGTTAAGAAGAAAAGTCTAAATGTAAGTACAGGTGCAGTAGGTGAAGAATTAGCTGCGCAATATCTGCTCAAACGTGGCGATGAAATATTGGCTCGCAACTGGCGAATCCGTGAAGGCGAACTTGATTTAGTGACGCTAGATCGCAGCGGAATGATTCATATGATCGAAGTCAAAACTCGTTCTTCGTCAGCGTTTGGTCATCCACTTGAAGCAATAGATAGTGCGAAAGCCCATCGAATTCAGCGATTAGCGCTAGCTTGGTTGGCAACTAACGGGGCGCTGGGGTGTGACTATCAAATTGATGCGATTGCAGTATTGATTGCCACAGATGGATCACACACTCTCGAGCTGCGTGCAAACGTTCTATGACTTTGGGCATGACTTTCGGTGTCGGTCTGCAGGGGCTTGCCGGAAATTTAGTTACGGTCGAAGTTGATATCGCCGATGGCTTGCCGGCGTACACATTGCTGGGCCTGCCTGATGCGGCGCTCTCTGAATCGCGCGATCGAGTTAGGTCAGCACTAACAAATAGCAATGAACTGTGGCCAAATCGCAAAGTCACCGTTTCGCTTTCACCCGCCTGGTTGCCAAAGAGTGGCCCCAGTTTTGATTTGGCAATTGCAGTGGCGTTGCTAATTGCCAATCAAACTTTGCCAAATTGCGAAGACACCGTTTTCTTAGGTGAACTTTCACTCGATGGAAAAGTGCGAAGCGTGCGCGGAGCACTTCCGGCTTTATTAGCAGCAGCAAAAGCTGGCATTACGCGGGCGGTGGTTCCGGCGGCGAATTTAGCTGAAGCAAAGTTAATGGTCGATCTAGAAATAATTCCGATGCACACATTGGCCGAAGTATTACGTTGGCTGCGAACTGGTGAGCGCGCCGAGGCTGAACCACTTGATTTGCAATGCGAAAGCGAAGAGGAAATTTTAGATTTCGCCGATGTTGCAGGGCAACCGCGTGCGCGATTAGCTGCCGAGATTGCAGCAACCGGTGGACATCATTTACTTCTAATTGGTCCGCCAGGTGCGGGAAAAACCATGATCGCCCAACGATTACCAACCATCTTGCCTAAATTAACTATTGCTCAAGCACTAGAAGTTACAGCAGTACATTCAATCGCGGGCACCTTAGGAAATCGCGCACCACAATCTTTATTGGCGCCATTTGTGGCACCGCATCACACAACAACACGAGTGGCAATGGTCGGTGGCGGTTCTCATGTAATCCGCCCTGGTGCTTCATCCCTTGCCCATAACGGCGTGCTATTTATAGATGAGGCACCTGAATGTGGCCCTGGCATTTTAGATTCGTTGCGGCAGCCTCTGGAGTCTGGCGAAATAACAATCGCTCGCAGCATTGGCAACTTAACTTTCCCAGCGCAATTTCTATTAGTTCTGGCGGCAAACCCTTGTCCATGCGGAAAATTCTCTGGCCGTGGCCGCAATTGCACTTGCACGTCGCAACAAGTGCGTCGTTACTTAGGAAAGTTATCTGGGCCATTACTAGATCGCATTGATCTGCGGGTAATTGTTGATCCAGTTAATCGTATTGAGATGGCGCAAAGTGAACTAGGTGAATCTAGCGCCGTAATACGTGCCCGAGTTATTGCGGCGCGAGAAATTGCTGCTAAACGTTTTGCTAATGAAAGCTGGAAACTAAATAGTCAGATTCCCTCTCGTGCCCTTCGAACAACTTATCAACCAGAGAGAGCTGCCATGAATTTCCTACATGATGAACTAGATCGCGAAACAATCACGGCACGTGGTCTGCATAAGGTGATTCGAACTGCATGGACACTTGCTGATCTGCATCGCCATGAAATTGTGACTTTGACCGATGTTAAACAGGCATATGAATTGCGCGATGGGGTAGAGCTATGACCGAACTTATTGCTCGAGCTAGGTTATTTGCAGCAGTCGAAGGCGGATCTACTTTTTGGTCGCGCGAGGTTTTTAGCAACAGTGCTATTTATGTTCTAGAACGAGCTCTGAATGGGGGATACGACCCAGTTAAATACGCTCGAACTATCGAGAAGCTAAAGCTCAGCAACGCTGACGAGTTGTTGCAATCGATTTCCAATGCAGGAGCCACATTTTTAACACCACAAGATGCAACTTGGCCACAACCAGTTAGTGACTTAGCGGCGCCACCTATTGGGCTAGTGATAAAGGGCGATCCAAAACTCTTGACCGGTAATTCGCTGGCAATAGTTGGAACACGTAACCCAACACAATATGGCGTTCGTATTGCGCAAGATTTTGCAGCTGGGTTCGTTGATCGAGACTGGGCGATTATTAGTGGCGGAGCTTATGGAATTGATGCTGCAGCACATAAAGGTGCACTTATTGCCGAGGGCGTGACAATTGCCGTAATTGCAGCTGGTATCGACATTAATTATCCAGCAGGTAATGCGCGGTTATTTGCTGAGATTGCCGAACTCGGATGTTTAGTAAGTGAAGTTACGCCCGGAACACCAGCAATTCCATCGCGCTTTCTAACTCGTAATCGATTAATCGCGGCCCTTTCCAATGCCACGTTAGTAGTTGAGGCTGCATTTCGTAGCGGATCTTTAAGAACGGCTCGCGATGCTGCCGAATTAATGCGCCCAGTAATGGCGATTCCAGGACCAATTACTTCACCGGTTAGCGAAGGTTGTCATCGCTTAATTGGTGAACGAGCTGCCGAAATCGTGACATCGGTTGCAGATGCGGTGGAATTTCTCTCGCCAATGTAATGAGATGATTAGCCTATGAGTACAGAGAATGAATTCCGATCGGGCTTTGTTGCCATTGTTGGCCGCCCAAATACCGGAAAATCAACTCTGGTTAACGCACTTGTTGGCAGCAAAGTAGTTATTACTTCGCCGCATCCAAATACCACCCGACATGCAATTCGTGGCATCGTTAACGAACCTAATTTTCAAGCCATCTTGGTTGATACCCCAGGCGTACACAAGCCAAAGACTCTGCTGGGCAAGCGCTTAAATGCCGTAGTTGAAGAGAGTTTAGATTCAGTTGATGTAATCATGATTTGTTTGCCGGCCGATGAAGAATCAGGTGCTGGCGATCAATACATTATTGATGAAATCGCTAAGCACCCACGCAGCAAGAAGATTGCCCTGGTTACCAAAACCGATTTAATTAGCAAAGCCAACCTGGCTACTCGCCTAGCAAGCATCATGGCGATGGCTAAAGGATTTACCTGGGATGAAATCGTGCCAGTTTCGGCTGCAACTCATGAACAAATTGATTTACTTAAGAAGCTAATTGGCCAACAGTTAAAGCCAGGTCCCGAGTTTTATCCGACCAATATGCGCAGCGATCAAAGTATCGAACAATTAATCTGCGAGTTAATTCGCGAAGCAGCACTACGTGATGCGCGCCAAGAACTGCCACACTCAATCGTGGTCACAATTGATGAAATGTCTGAGCGCGAGAAAACTGGCAGCCGACCATTCTTCGATATTCACGCCACAATTCACGTGGAACGTGATTCACAACGCGCGATCTTGCTCGGCCATCAAGGCTCGCAACTAAAAGATATTGGCATGCGTGCGCGCGCTGATATCGAGCGCGAACTAGAAGCACGTATTTTCCTAGGGCTGCACATCAAGGTATCTAAAGAATGGCAGCGCGATTCGAAATTGCTAGATAAATTGGGCTTCGCTGAAAACTAAAATTAGGTAAAGTTAATCTATGAAGCAATTGAATTTAATTGATGGTCGCGTGTTTGAATTTGAAGATAATGGAATTAGTAGCGATAGAGCAATTCTTTTTCTGCATGGCACACCTGGCTCCATAAAGACTTGGTCAAATTGGCTTCCACAAGTCAAGGGCTGCACAGCGATTGCGGCAAGCAGAGCTGGTTATGGTAGATCAGATCGTCACTTTGGTCGGATTGTTGCCGATGATCTAATGGATCAACAGGAACTTCTCGATCACTTCAAAATAAAGGAATTTGTAGCAATTGGTTGGTCAGGTGGCGGACCACATGCGATCAATATGACTCGAGATATGCGATGCAAAGGCGTAATCACGTTAGCCAGTGTGGGCGAATGGGGTCATGCCGACCTAGATTATCTCGCTGATATGGGGCCGGAAAACGAAGTTGAGTTTAGTGAGGCATTTAAAGGTGAAGCAGCCGTTCAGGAATGGATGAAGCAAAATGCTCCTGCCTACAAGACAATTACTGGGGCAGATTTGATTGCTGCATTTGGTGGGCTAATTGGCGATGCTGATAAGGCAGCGCTAACTCCTGAATTAGCAGAAGAGGTAGCTGCTGGCTTCAGGCATGCGTTGGTTAAAAGTTATGATGGTTGGGTTGATGATGATTTAGCTTTCATACAAAAATTCGGAATTGATTTTGATGAAATAACACAGCCTGTTTTAGTTTGGCAAGGCGATGATGACTTTATGGTGCCTAGAGCACATAGTGAATGGCTCGTAAAACATATCCCAACAGCGGTTATGAACTTCGTCCCTGGCCATGGCCATATTTCATTAACCTCTGTTTATCGGCCAGAGATTATTGATCAAGCAATGAAACTTTTCTCTTAAAATATTAAGGCTTTAATACAATTCGAATTGGATTACCGATTTTATTGGCTAACTTTTCTATCGCCTCAGTAGCTTTTGCCAGAGGAAGAATTTCAGATATTGAATGCGAGAGATCTAACTTACCCTGGCGAGCAAAATCGATTAACTCACGGACGTGATGTGCCTCTGAACCGTAATGCCCCATAATCTGCGTGCGCATATAGGTAAATGCCATATCACTTGGAATAACAATTGGTTCGTTAGCAATGCCAACAATAATTAAACGACCTCGCTCTCCCAAAAGTGAAAGGGCTTGCTTGCGAACCGGTGTGACACCAGCAAAATCAAAAGCGGCATGTAATCCACGATGATTTTTTAACTCTGGATCATCTGGCGAGAATGCCCAATCCGCACCACGAGCTAAAGCATTGGTTCTTGCATCTTCTCGGGGGTCGATAGCGATTATCTTGCCGCAGCCGATAATTCTTAATAATTGAATGGCGTGGATTCCTAATCCGCCGACTCCAAAAACGGCGACTGATTCACCTGCCTGTATTTTTCCGGTTGAGGAAATTGCTGCCCAAGGAGTAGAGACTGCGTCAGGAATAATAGCTGCTTGTTCAAAAGGTAAAGAGTCGGGAATTGTCATAACAAGTTCAGAATCCATCACAACGAATTCAGCCCAACCGCCATCGTAATCAAAACCTAGCGTCGTAATTTGATTTGATTCATTTCGCTCACCAGCAATTACAACGACTCGCTCACCAATTGATAACGAATCAACGCCTTCGCCAATTTGATCAATGGTGCCCGCAACTTCATGGCCAAGTGTTACGACATCACCAGTTAAATACCCGGGCGACAAAATTCCTTCTAGGAAATGCACATCAGATAAACAAACTCCTGCAGCACCGACCTTTATGCGAACTTGACCAGTTCCAGCATTTGGGGTGGGAACTTCAAGGACTTCAAATTTACGTGTTGAAACTGTGATGCGTCCTGCCTTCACGAAATTTTTCCTTCTGCTCGGTTGATCAAGGTATTTACCGCATCGCCAAATCCGGCAAAGGCTGGATTGGTAGTTTGACCCGCACGATATCTAGCCCAAATCTGTTGAATAATTACCGCTAATCTAAACAATCCGAAGACTTCATAGAATGTAAAGTCGTCACATTCGCGGCCACTTAACTCTAGATATCTCTGCACAAACTCATCGCGCGTAGGCATTCCAGTTAGATGACTTGGTTGTCTACGAAGCGAAGCAAATGCTGGCTCATCATCACTATCTACCCAATAGGCAAGTGCTGAACCTAGATCCATTAAAGGATCGCCGACAGTCGCGAGTTCCCAATCTAAAACCCCAGCTATGCGAGCATTTGCTAAATCAAATACAACATTATCAATTCGCCAATCGCCATGAATAATGCAGGAATCAACGTCATCTGGTTGATTCGCAGATAGCCAGGCCATTAACTTTTCAGCACTAGGAACATCATCGGTCAGTGCATTGCGATAGCGCTTTGACCAGCCTTCAACTTGGCGCTGCACATAGCCAGTACCTTTATTAAGCTCTTGCAAAATCGAAGAATTAACAGCGTGCAGTTGCACTAAACCTTTAATTAAAGAATCAGCCATCACTGAAACATCAGTAGTAGTAATTTCTTCAGGCACATCTCGGCGAAATATCTCACCCGCAACGAAATCCATGACATAAAAATCTGAACCCATAATTGATTGATCGTCACATATGGCGATCATGTTTGGAACGAGAGGATAAACAGACTGTAATCGTGATTGAATCAAATACTCACGCTTCATGTCGTGAGCAGAAGCTGCCTTGGTTCCAACAGGTGGCTTTCGCAATACTAAATTGCGTCCTGGATAACGAAGCAGATAGGTCAGATTAGAGGCACCACTTCGGAACTGCTCGACTTCTGGCAACTCTTCTTCATTGATAAAAGAGAGCAACCAAGCGTGCATCCTTGCCACATCAAAGCGATCCTCTTCACGGACCGCAGTTAAATCTTTCATGACAAATAAGGTTTTATTTCTAACCGGGCAATATCTCTAATGTGAACTTCATCTGGCCCATCAACAATGCGCAAAGTTCGCACCCCGGCATACATCGAAGCAAGTGGTGAATCCTGGCTTACGCCTGCTCCACCATAACTTTGAATGGCATGATCAATGATGCGCTCTGCCATTTGAGGGATGGCAACTTTAATTGCAGCAATCTCTTTGCGAGCACCTTTTGCACCAACTGAATCAATCATCCAGGCTGCTTTTAGAACTAGCAGGCGAGATTGTTCAATATCAATGCGTGCTTGCGCAATCCATTCTTGAATAACGCCTTGCTTAACTAACTCTTTGCCGAAAGCTTCTCGAGCAATTGTCCGCTTAATCATTAGTGATAGCGCACGCTCTGCCATGCCTATTGCGCGCATGCAATGGTGAATACGCCCTGGACCTAGTCGAGCTTGTGCTAACGCAAATCCTTCACCCTCAGCACCTAAGAGATTCGAAACTGGCACGCGTACATTGGTAAATGAAACTTCAGCATGACCATGTTGATCTACATATCCAAAGACGGTTAAATTTCTAACTACCTTTACACCTGGTGTATCAATCGGAACTAAAACTATTGATTGTTGGTGATGGTCATCAGCTTCAGGATTTGTTTTACCCATCACGATTAAAATCTCACAGCGCTCATCCATTGCACCTGTGGTCCACCACTTGGTTCCAT
>CAZFZK010000042.1:0-5939 GCA_964523605.1 uncultured Candidatus Planktophila sp.
CGAATGATTTCTGACTTGGCACATAAAGTTGGCGCAACTGTAATTGTTGATAACGTAATGGCGTCCCCGATTATGCAGCGCCCTCTTGAACTAGGTGCCGATGTTGTTATGTATTCAGCGACTAAACATATCGACGGCCAAGGTCGTGTTCTTGCTGGCGCAGTACTAGGTAGTTTCGGTTACATCAATGAATATTTCAAACCATTCTTCCGCCATACCGGCCCATCGTTAAGCCCCTTTAATGCTTGGGTACTTTTAAAGTCACTCGAAACTTTGGATATGCGAGTTGAACGCATGGCTAATAACGCGCAGAAAATTGCTGAGTTTTTAGCAACTAGACCAGAGATTGAAACTGTCAGTTTCCCTGGTTTGCCATCGCACCCTGGTCATGAATTAGCAAAGAAGCAGATGACTGGATTCGGCACAACAATTGGCATCACCTTCAAGGGCACCAAGAAAGATGTATATAAGTTCATGGATGCCTTGCGAGTCATTGATATTTCCAACAATTTAGGCGATAGCAAGTCACTTATTACCCACCCAGCTTCAACCACTCACAGACGGTTAAGCCAGCCTGATCAACTAGCTATGGGAATTACCGCAACTACATTGCGACTTTCAGTTGGCCTCGAGCACAGCGATGATCTAATTAAGGATATTACCCAAGCCCTCTCTTAATTTAATTTTGGCTAAATTAAGACAGCTGCAACAAGTAAGACTGAATACAAACTTAGATAAGAAATCGACCACTGGAAAACTTTGGCTGCCACTTTTCCATAATCTGGATTGCTACCCCGTAATTGAGCCAAGGTAATTGCAAAAACTGAAAACAAGAGTGCGTTGACAATCTGCACCCAGAGCGAAAGATTTGCGAAATCAATTGTGACAACTGAGGCAATAAACATGGCAATGGTGTGAAACCACATTTGGCCATGTAAATTCTTTTGAGAAGTCACACCTGGCAGCATCGGAATTCCGGCCGCGTTGTAATCATCTTTGTATTTGATGGCAAGTGCCCAAAAGTGTGGTGGTGTCCAAAAGAAAATAACAAAGAAAAATGCCCATGCGACATTTGATAATTCATTTGTTACTGCTGCCCAACCAATTAAGACTGGCATGCATCCTGCGATTCCACCCCAGACAATATTCTGAGCGGTACGTCGCTTTAGTGCCATCGTGTAAATAACTACGTAAAAAACAATTGCAATCAAAGTTAACCAAGTAGCAAGTGGTGTAGTGAACAACCAAAAAATCAGAAGTGAAAGTGCTCCGACAATCGTTGCAAAAACTGTCGCAGCTTTTCGTGTAATGATGCCGGTTGCAATTGGTCTTTGTGCGGTGCGCTTCATCAACTTATCGGATTCACTTTCAATCACCATGTTGAATGCATTCGCGCTGCCAGCTGCCAATGTTCCGCCCAAAATTGTGGCGATAGAAAGTCCCACAGATGGGATTCCATTCTGGGCAAGGACTAAGGCCGGCAAAGTGGTCACTAGCAATAGTTCGACCACTCGCAATTTCATGAGGTCGAGATAACCCCGAATTCGAAGATCCGAGTTCTTATCTGGCAGATTCACGCTCACCGGGCAAGGCTACTAACTTAAATACACAGCACTCACCGCGGGCGTTCCCAGAAGGCTCACAGATTCCTGGGTTATTTTCTGGCCATGGACAACAAGCAAAAGCCTGAATGGTTCGAACTAGCTGATAACGATCAGCCAGTAAACCGCCCACTGAAGAATGCACCTCGACGCAATCTTGCCTTGATTTTGGCAGGCGTTTTGGTGTTGCCAATGGGTGCCGGCTTTGCACTTCTTTCACACGATGAGCACTCAGCCGTTGCTGCTGAAACATTAAATTTAACTCAAGCATCACCTACCGCCTCAACAACTAAGGCGTTGGCTACTGCTTCTCCTACTAAGGCACCAACTGCAATTGCGTCACCAAGTTCTTTGGCAGCTAACGATCTCATCTTGCCACCTACGAAAAAAGCAGATGACGATGACGAAGAAGATGACGATTAATTACTTTTTGCTAATGCGCTATCAAGGTTTTCTGAATCACTTGATGGACTTGGCGAAAGACCAGGCACTGGTTTCGCAAATTTAGCAAGCACTTTATCTAGCGCCACACGAGCTGCCTTTGCAGCTGTTCTGTTCTTTGGAATCTGATCAGCGATCGCCACAAAAATATATTCATGGTCCCCGCCTTGCACATAGCCAGCCATAGACACAACTCCAGTTAATGAACCTGTTTTAGTTCTAACTAAACCAATAGCTTTAGGCGCACTAGTCACAAATCTATTGCGCATCGTTCCATTTACGCCGCCTACTGGAAGCCCGCCATAGATGGTGCGGTACTTATCATTGTTATAAGTTTTAAGAAGTAATTGGGCCAACATTTGAGTTGAAACACGATTTGATCTTGATAGTCCGCTGCCATCAACGGCATTTAAGCCGGTCGAATCAATCTCTAGGTTGTTTAAGGTTTTTACAAAAGTTTCTTCGATCCCCGATTCGGCATACCCGAAGCCTGCTTTCATCGAGGCATACATAGCCATGCGATTGCCCAGGGTGTTATCGCTCCAGAGCAACATCCAGTCCATGATTTTTTGCAATGGCGGGGATTGGAATTTAGCTATTGATTCTTTTGAGTAAAGGTAAGCCTCGGCACTTGTAACTTTTGCTGTTGTTACTTTTACATTGCGAGCCGCGAATTGTGCCTTAATAAAATCTAAGTCAACGCTATGCATTTTGGAATACTCAATACGTAAAGTTTTTATCGGTGCGCCATTATCAGAATCAAATTTCTTAAGGGCAGTTTTTACAATCTTAGGAAGTGAAACCCGACCCATCTTGGTAGCGAGCGTGTTATTTCGCTCCATCCAAGGATCTAGTGAGCCAGCAATAATTAAAGTATTTGGTTCAGCGCCGGTCATAATTTCGGTAGTAAACCTAAAATCTGGTGATAAATAATCTAATAGCGCTGCTGCGGAAAATATTTTTAGCAGTGAAGCTGGCATGCGCAATGAATCAGCATCGTTTTGATAAATAGTTTCACCGGATACCGGATCGACCAAGATCAAACCTGGATTCGCCAATGTTTTAGAGCTAGCCGCGCTCTTTAGAATTGGGCTAATTGCACTGCTTTTTAGGGCCGCTGGGGCGCCAGAAGTCATAGCCGCCGTGAGCGCAACTAGAACTACGCCGATTGAGGCAAGTGATAATGGGCGTAATTTCATGGTGCGAATACTACTTTCTTATTACTAAAGATAGATTGACCCAATGAGCATGCCGCCAGCTGATATTGGACCAGGTGAATTTTTCCCGGTCGTAGGCGTAGGGCCACATCCAAAACCTTGGCCTACTGGCGATGAGTACGACTTAGAACTTCTGGAGAATGGCGACCGTCGTAACGTTCTCGATAAATATCGTTATTGGTCAGTTGCCGCGATTGTTGCCGATTTAAATACTAAACGCCATAAATTGCAGATCGCAATTGAGAATTGGCAGCACGATTTAAATATCGGTTCGGTTGTTAGAACTGCAAATGCTTTCAATGTAAGCGCAGTTCACATTGTAGGAAAGCGCGACTGGAATAAACGTGGTGCAATGGTTACCGATAGATATCTAACTATCGTTCACCATCCAACCGTTGAAGATTTCGGAAATTATTGCCGTGAAGCTGGATTACCAATTATTGGAATTGATAACTTGCCGGGAATTTCAAAGCAACTGGAATCAACTCAGCTGCCTGAAAGCTGTGTTTTGCTCTTTGGCCAAGAAGGTGCCGGGATGAGCGAAGAAGCAGTTGCCGTTTGTGAAGTAGTGCTAGAAATTAATCAGTACGGCTCTACTCGAAGCATGAATGCATCAGCTGCCGGAGCAATTGCTATGTACCACTGGGCGCTTCAACATTTGCCGAGATAAAATTCCCCGTGAAAAACAGTAGGTGGCTAACGCCCAATCTAATTGTCTTAACCCTGGTCTCATTTACCCAAGATGCCGCAAGTGATCTGCTTTATCCATTACTTCCGATCTTGTTAACAGGGGTGATTGGCGCAGCACCTATTGCACTTGGCTTGATCGAAGGTTGTGCCGAGGCCGCGGCTGGCTTTACCAAACTCTGGGCTGGTAATAAGTCTGATTACTCTGGTCGTAAACCATTTGTTGTTGCGGGGTATGGCCTAGCGGGCATCGGTAAAGCTTTAGTCGTTATTGCAACCGCTTGGCCCTTGGTTTTCTTCGGTCGGGTAACAGATCGCATTGGAAAAGGAATGCGTAGTACACCTCGTGACGCATTGATTCATGATTCTGTTCCACCTGAACACTTAGGCAAAGCATTTGGCTTCCATCGTGCTGGCGATAATTTTGGCGCTGTAGTTGGACCATTGCTCGCCGTTGGCGGTCTTTGGTTGCTAGATGGTGATGTGCGCAAGGTTGCACAATGGGCACTGATTCCAGCAATCCTCAGTGGGCTCTTAACTTTCTTGATCAAAGATAAATACGTTAAGAAAGTAAAGATAGCAAGAGAAAAGCGCGTAAAAGTTTTACTGCCTTCGCCGCTCAAGCGTTCAATTGGAGTTTTAGTTCTGATTCAACTAACTAATATCCCTGATGCACTACTTTTGCTTCGACTTCATGACATTGGGCTAAGCACAACGATGGTCGTGCTTGCCTACGCATTTGCGAACCTAGTAGCAACATTTGCCGCTTATCCCGCTGGCGTAATTGCAGATAAATTCTCGCCCCAATTGGTTTACATGTTTGGGTTAATAACTTTTGCGATTGCATATTGCACGTTGGGATTAACTCAGAACCATCACTTGGCATTTTTAATGCTTGGTCTTTATGGGTTTTTTAGTGCGCTCACCGATGGCGTAGGTAAGTCTTGGATTGCACGTTTGAGTCAACCGGAACACCGTGGGCGAGCGCAAGGTGTTTATCAAGCAAGTATGAACTTTGCGATTTTGGGTGCTGGAATTTGGGGCGGTGCGCTATGGAGTCGCGGAACCCACGAATTACCGCTGGTTTTAGCTGGTATCGGGGCAGCTCTAGGAGCTGCTTACTTCGCCTTCGACCTCATCGGCAAGCGCTTCGCGAACCGAAGTTAATCGGCGATCAATTTCGTCAGCTTCAGTATTGCGGCCTTGAATTCGCATAACCGCAGCGATAGAAGTTTCGATGTCTACGATGAATTCAAAATCTTTAGGATCTTCATCGGTCGCGACAGTTAAAACTTGATCAAGAGTATTTAAGCCTTCTTCATAGTTCTCTAGCAGTACTTGAGCTTTTCCATATTCAAAGAGGGCATTATTTGAACGAATATGGTCGTGAGCGGTTTCAAAAACATCAAGTGCTTTGCGTGCGCGAGTTAAAGCTAAATCACCTTCGCCGAGTGCAACATGGCAAGACGCAATCTTTTGATCACAACGAGCTACTTGAATTACCTCTTTGTTTCGCTTAAACAGATCGCGAGCTTCGTAGAATGAAACGATCGCTTCGCGGAAATTTTTAAGCGAACGATGAGCGCATCCAATTAAGTAAAGATCATTTGCTGCGCCATATTCATTTCCATCAAGTAAATGTTCTTGAGCGCATTCATCCATTGTGCTGATTACTTTTTCATAATTCTTAGAAGCAAACCACCACTCACCTAGCGTGCATGCAAGTTCTAATGCAATGGATGATTTGTTTGCGCGTAAAATCTCAACTGCCTTTGACATTGCAGTTGCTGCTTCTTCCATACGCTTTAATTGATTTAAGTTATAACCAATTGCGCTATAGGCCTGTGCGACGCCTTCTGATGGCGCACTTGCGCCAAGTTGATCGTAAATATCGCAAGCAGTTTCAGCTAAAGCTAAAGCTTCGTCATATTGACCACGAGCATAAATTCGCGCGCTTAATTCGTAATAAGTACTGGCACGTTCAGCGCCTTCA
>CAZFZK010000042.1:5949-9644 GCA_964523605.1 uncultured Candidatus Planktophila sp.
TCGATCCCAGAGCATTTCCTCTGTTACTAGATCTTCCATGCCTTCGTCATCGCTCATGCAGATCTCCTCAAGTTAAAGTTTCTAGAACCATCGAGTAGCCGTGACTCTATACGCCCCGACACTTCTTTGCCTGTGGGTTTGGCTCCAAAACACCCCCGAAACTACGCTCATTTTTCCCAAAAATAGCCATATCTGCCTTCATGATGCAGATGCAAATGACTTGCATTAACATTTCGCCATGCATATTCCTGACGGTTTTATCGACCTGCCTACCTCGGCATTCTTTGCCGCAGCTTCGGCAGGCGCAATTACCTACTCGCTCGTTGGTGCGCGTAAACAACTAGATGAGAAGAGCGCGCCTTTGGCAGGATTAACTGCAGTCTTTATTTTTGCGGTTCAAATGTTGAACTTTCCAGTCGCTGCCGGAACTAGCGGACACTTGTTGGGCGGAGCTTTGGCTGCTGTTCTAGTCGGTCCTTATGCCGCAACTTTGGCGCTTACTGTGGTTTTAGTAATGCAAGGGTTTTTATTTGCCGATGGTGGCTTAAGTGCAATCGGTCTAAATGTTTTTAACATGGCAGTTCTTGGAGTTTGGGGCGGTTACGCCGTATTCCTACTTGTACGAAAAATCCTTCCGAAGAATAAAGCTTCGATTGCAATCGCCGCTGCTACTGCTGGCTTCATATCAGTTCCGTTTGCAGCAATTGGGTTTGTTATTCAATACTCACTTGGAGCAACTGCAACTTTTTCGGTCTCAACAGTTTTAAGCGCGATGGTTGGAACTCATATTTTGATCGGTATTGGCGAGGCCATAATCACCGCACTAACAGTTAGCGCTGTGATGGCAAGTCGTTCTGATTTAGTTTTTGGTTGGAAAAACGAAACCTCTAAACTTGAGATTAGAAACTAACCAAGATGAGCAATCGCAAATTCATTTTCGTTGGATTACTTATCTCGGCGTTACTAGCCGGTGGAGCTTCTTTCTACGCTTCTTCAAATCCTGATGGCCTAGAAAAAGTTGCAACGGATATCGGTTTTATCGACACAGCGAAAGATCATGCAACTTCCGATTCTGCGCTCGCTGACTATGGAGTTAAAGGCGTTGAAAATGAGCGACTTTCTGTTGGAGTTGCTGGCTTAATCGGCGTTATCGCAACTGGTGCTTTTTCTGGTGGGCTATTCCTGCTGCTTCGACGCAAGAAGCCTAAAAATTAAAGTCGAGGAAAGCCACCACCACGGACATGATGTGGGTGAACGGCTTTATATTCATCGCCATTCAGTAGTTCATTCGCTACCTGCACACCCAAAAATCATCGCGGCATTGCTATTTATCTTTACCGTGGTTGCAACCCCAATAACTTGGTGGTTTAACTTCCTGTGGTATTTCGTACTAATTATTGCCGTTGCTATCGCTGCCAAAATCCCATTAAAGACGCTATTTACACGCGCACTTATCGAGATTCCATTTGTCTTCTTCGCTATTTTGATGCCTTTTTTCGGTAAAGGAGAAGTTGTCGCAGTTGGTCCTTTTGATCTGTACCAAGAAGGCTTGACTGCGGCTGCGGGAATTTTGATCAAAGGAACTCTTGGTGTGTTAACTGCGATCACACTTTCGACATCGACTACAGCTCGTGAAATGTTGCGCGGACTTGAGAAATTAAAACTGCCTACCTTGATGGTTCAGATTGCCTCATTCATGTTGCGTTATGTGAACGTGGTTAATGACGAAATGGAAAGAATGAAAGTTGCGCGCGAATCACGTGGATTTAGTGCAACTGGAATTCAACATTGGAGAGTTTTGGCGACAGCAGCTGGCGCACTCTTTATTCGTTCTTACGAAAGAGGCGAGCGAGTTCACTTAGCTATGCTTTCAAGAGGTTACACCGGCGTACTGCCGCACGAAGAACCACCTAAACTTTCTAAGTCGATTTGGTTCACCGCACTTGCACTTCCAATTTCAGCTCTAACAATTCTCGCGATCAGTTTAGGAATAAACAAATGAGTTCAACACCTAGTCTATTGATTGAAAATTTAGCATTCGCCTACCCTGACGGTAACCAAGCGTTGTATGGCGTTAACTTGCGAATTGAAAAAGGCGAGCGAGTTGCATTGCTAGGTCCTAATGGTGCTGGAAAAACCACTCTCGTAATGCACATGAATGGAATTCACCCAACTGCGCACGGAAAAGTTGAAGTGGCTGGACAGTTAGTAAATTCCAGTGACAAAGAATCTCTAAAAGTGATCCGATCTAAGGTTGGAATTGTTTTCCAAGATCCAGATGATCAATTGTTCATGCCCACAGTTGGCGAAGATGTGGCTTTTGGTCCATTTAATATGGGCAAGCGTGGCGAAGAACTAAATCGCATCGTGGCTGACTCGTTAACTCAAGTTGGAATGCTCGAATTTCGTGATCGTCCACCGCATCACCTCTCGTTCGGCCAACGTCGCCGAGTAGCGGTAGCCACGGTTTTGGCCATGCAGCCTGAGATTTTGGTGCTTGATGAGCCATCTTCAAACCTTGATCCTGCTTCACGGCGTGAATTAGCTGAAATCTTGCGCTCGCTAGATATCACGATGGTGATGGTTACGCACGATCTGCCATATGCCCTAGAACTCTGCGAAAGATCAGTAATTCTCTCAGGCGGTGTAATTGTGGCCGATGACAAGACTTTCAACGTACTTAAAAATGATGAGTTATTAAAAGCTAATCGCCTTGAACTGCCCGTGGGTTTCTCAATTTAATTCTGCCTTGCGCAATCGCGGCACTAAGCAAAACAACTAATCCCCCAACAGGTTCGTTCCAGGTAACTTTCTCGCCTAGGAAAATTATGCCCACTATGACGGCAACTACTGGTGTTACGAATGTAACTGAAGAGGCAATTGCACTTCCGGCAGCGGCCATAATTTTGAAATTCCAAATATAGGCAAAACCACTTCCAAATACTCCTAGACCTAACATTCCAAGTACTGGCCCTAGCTGATAGTTATCTTCAGCTATTCCATCGAATAAGTAGAACGGTAATAAAGTAATTGTGGCGGCTACTAATTGAGTTGCTGCCATAACTTCAGGTTTTAGTTTTAGCGGCAAAACATTTTTACGTGAATACGGAAATGAAACTCCGTAACAAGCAACGGCTAATAGCAGAGCGCCAATCGCCCACCAAGGATTTGTTCCTAAACCATTCCAAGCACCTAAGACAATTAGTACTCCGATGAAGCCAAGAAGCAAGCCAATCACTTGATGACTAGGTAACTTTTCCTCACGAAATGCAATCATGATTGCCAGCAAAGTCATTAGCGGTGTTACTGCATTAATGATTCCAGCCAAGATTGAAGTTACTTCGGTTTCAGCAACGGCAAATAGGATTCCTGGTATTACATTAAGCAAAAGTGAAACAACCCATAAATGACGCCAAGTTGATCGCTCTTTCGGCAGCCGCAAACCCATTACTTTCAGCGCAATTAACAAAGTAATCGCCCCTAAAGCACATCGACCAAAGGCGACCCCAAATGGGGTCAAAAACTCGAGCCCCAACTTGATAAATATGAATGAACAGCCCCAAACAATTCCGAGTGCTATATAAAGAGGTACCCAAGATTTTGTTTTCGCTGAAGTCATTACTAAAGGTTACCGATTACCGCGTAATTCAGGTGGTAAGTAAAGTTAATAATCCAAGGTAGAATTAGGCATTGCT
>CAZFZK010000043.1:0-9475 GCA_964523605.1 uncultured Candidatus Planktophila sp.
CCTCTATCTTTAACCATCATGGCCTCTGGACTTATCTATCTCGCGATCGCCGGAATGTGGGTTTCCTACTTTCTGCCGCGTTGGATTCACGACCGTGAAGAGTTTTCTGGAAAATCTGTTGAGCGATATAAAAGTGCGCTGAAAGTTGTTGCGAGTAAATCTCCAGGCGGATTACCCGAGACCGGAATTATGCATACAGATTTAGATTTCGTTGCAAAGAGCGCACAAAAAATCTTACGTCGAAGAATTATTTTTACCTTATTAACATTTTCCTTCATAGCAACTTCAGTGGGTGGAGTCATGAATAAATTACAATTCATTTATACCTTGGTCCCAATTTCTGGAATCGCGCTTTACATAGTGCAAGTACGTCGCGAAACTATTTCAGAGCGACTCCAATTACGACGAGTCAAGCAACTACAACGTGAAACCAATGGCGTATCTACAACGAACTTGGTTGATGTCGTAACTCCGAAAGCGGCTACCGATCATTGGATTCCGCTCTCTGAACGTGAATTAACTGGCGTCGTTATCTTGCCAAAAGGCACAGCTGAAGAACGTCGTACTTGGCAACCAGATGCGATCCCAGCCCCAACTTATTTGAGTGCGCCTAAAGCTGTTTCACAAAAGCGCGTTATTGACTTAACCGAACCTGGTCGATGGAGTGAAGAACAAGAGAAGTTGGCTATTGCAGCCCTAAATGCGGTGGCCCCATCTAAAGATGAAATCTTTGATCAAATTCTTGCCGATGAAGCTGTTGATCGCTTGAATGAAAGCAAAGCTGTTAACGAATAGTTAGCTCTGATTATTAACTGGGCTAGTTAGATCCAAGAGGGTAGCCACATTCGGGCATACCAAGAATCGTAAGTAATAACTTCACCGGTGAAAATCGGATAGAAGTAAATAAAGTTCAGCGCTATCAGTACAACCGCAACTGTTATTAGAGCTTGCGAAATTTCCTTTCTGACCCTTGATTCCATTAGGTATTTAGCACAATAAACCAGGGCGAAGATTAGGAAAGGCTCGAAAACAATTGCATAAAATGAAAATACGGTGCGCTTTTGAAAGAAGAACCAAGGTAGATATCCAGCTGCTAAACCAGCCCAGATAAAGATTGGCGTGAATTCGTATTTCTTAATTAAAATATTTCGGATCAAAATTCCAAAGACAAAGAAAATAGCAATTGCGCCAAACCACCAAAGAAGTGGTGTTCCTAGTGCAAGCACTTCCTGCGAACAACTATCCGAACCACAACCTTTAGGTGTTCCGTAAAAGAAAGATGTAGGTCGTCCTTGTACTAACCAACTCCATGGGTTGGCTTGGTATGAATGCTTTTCAACTAAGCCGGTATGAAATTCCAACATTTCGGCGTGATAATGCCAGAAAGATTTAAGAGTACTTGGTGACCAATTGCGATCCCAGCCCAGATCACTACGGAACCAACCAAACCAACTTACCAAGTAAGTAGTCACCGGCAACAAACCATATTGAACTGGAAATTTCAAAATTGGTTTAATTAATTGGCGACCTGAATAGTTATTGCTAATTCGATAGAAAGTTATTAGCGCAAAGATAATCAAGAAATAAAGACCACTCCACTTAGTCGCCGCAGCTAAACCAAAAGCTAAGCCCGCCAACCAGTGCCAATTTTTAAGCCATGCCCAGAGTGCTAGCGCAACAAAGAAAGTTAAGAACAAATCAAGTAATGCGGTTCTGGAATGAACTAACGCCAAACCATCTAATGCAATTAGTCCACTTGCAAGTGCTGCCCAACTATTTGATTTAAACAATTCCTTGGCAATCAAGCCAACTATCAGAATTAAAAGTGAGCCAAAGACAGCAGATGCAATTCGCCAGCCAAATTCCTGGTCGCCAAAAAGCTTTATTCCTAGGGCGATAGCCCATTTACCAACAGGTGGATGGACGATAAATTCGGGTTTGAGGCCATCGACTTCAACGCCATATTTCAAATAATCTTGCGCCCCGTTTACATAGTAGAGCTCATCAAAAACAAAGCCTTTTGGCTGACCCAAATGGAATATGCGCATTCCGAATGCAATCAGCGAGATCAAATAGATGGCATATGGCGCAAGTACTGATCTGGCGAACTGCTTCATGACGGTAGCGTATGCGCGTGAGCTTAATTTTGGCAGCAACCCCACTTGGCAACCCAGGTGATGCGAGCGCGCGCTTGATTGCTGCGCTTACAGATGCCGATGTGATTGCCGCTGAAGATTCTCGCCGCTTTCATCGCTTAGCTGCAGATCTAGGCGTGACTTTTACCGCTCGAGTCTTATCTTTCTTTGAAGGTAATGAAGATGCTCGCACTCAAGAAGTTTTAGAGCTGCTCAAGAATGGTTCCAAAGTAGTTGTTGTCTCTGATGCGGGTATGCCCACAATTAGTGATCCCGGTTTTAGATTGATGCGTGACGCTATTGCTGCCAATATTGAAGTAAGCGTCTTGCCTGGACCAAGTGCAGTAACAATGGCGATTGCTTTAGCAGGGTTACCAACCGATCGATTTACTTTTGATGGTTTTGCGCCAAGAGCTAGCGGAGCTCGACAGAAATTCTATGAATCATTGCGATTCGAAGAACGCACAATTGTTTTATTCGAAGCACCACATCGACTAGCTGAGTCATTGTCAGATGCAGTGACTGCAATTGGTGGCGATCGTCAAGGTGCTATTTGTCGCGAGATGACTAAACGCTATGAAGAAACAATCCGAGGCACGCTTTCGGAATTACAAAATTGGGCAGATGCCAATGAAGTTTTAGGTGAAATCACATTGGTAATTGCCGGTGCGCCAGTTGGCGATGCTGCCGCAACTTCGGCAGATATGGTCGCTCGAGTACGCGAATTTGAAGCAGCCGGAATGGACCGTAAAGGCGCTATTGCTACCGTGGCCGAAGAATTTAAGATCCCTAAGAAAATCGTTTATGCCGCAGTCGTCGATGCCAATAAGATGTCCCAATGAGCGCAGTTAATAAATCTTTCTATCTAACGACGCCGATTTACTATGTAAACGATGCGCCACATATTGGCCACGCTTACACAACTGTTGCGGGCGATGTTTTAACTCGCTGGCATCGTCAACGTGGCGAATCTGTCTGGTTTTTAACAGGTACCGATGAACACGGTCAGAAAGTTATGCGTACTGCTGATCAAAACGGGGTTGCACCGCAAGATTGGTGTGACCGACTTGTTGCAGATGCCTGGAAACCAAACTGGGCAGCGCTAAATATTGCCAACGATGATTTCATTCGTACCACTGAACCTCGTCATACCGAGCGAGTGCAAAAGTTTTTACAAAGTTTAAAAGATGCCGACCATATTTATGCGGGCAAATATGAAGGCCCATACTGTGTTGGCTGTGAAGAGTTTAAATTACCGGGAGATTTAATTGAATCTGGCGATGAAAAACTTTGTCTAATTCATAGTAAGCCAGTTGAAATTGTGAATGAAAATAATTACTTCTTCCGGTTATCTGCATTCACCGATAAGTTGCTGGCGCATTACAAGGCAAACCCGCAAAGCTGCCAGCCCGAAAGTGCGCGCAACGAAGTTATTTCTTTCTTAGAAGGTGGCGTTTCAGACCTTTCTATCTCACGTTCCACATTTGATTGGGGAATTCCAGTTCCATGGGATACCGATCAGGTTGTTTATGTTTGGTTCGATGCCTTGCTTAACTACGCAACTGCTGTTGGTCTAACAGATGCGCCAGATTCTGAAGGTGGCCAGAAGTTCGCTCAAACTTGGCCAGCTGATGTGCATTTAGTTGGTAAAGACATTTTGCGCTTCCATGCTGTCATTTGGCCGGCAATGTTGATGGCTGCGGGTCTTGAAGTTCCTAAGAAAGTTTTTGCGCACGGTTGGTTGTTAGTTGGCGGCGAGAAGATGAGCAAGAGCAAGCTCACCGGTATCGCGCCAAAAGACATCACCGATCACTTCGGAGTTGATGCATTTCGTTATTACTTCTTGCGGGCAATCCCGTTTGGTAGCGATGGTTCTTTCTCTTGGGAAGATATGAGCGCTCGATACACCAGCGAATTAGCTAATGATTTCGGTAATTTGGCCTCACGTTTGGCGGCCATGATTGAGAAATACTGCGGCGGAGTATTGCCAGCAGTAAGTAATGACGCTGGTTTAAGCGCAGCTTTAGCTGAAACCGTGGCGAAAGCAGATGCGGCAATGGTTGCCCTTGATTTCCAAGGCGGCATCAATGCAATTATGGAATTTTGCAAACGCGTAAATGGTTATGTAACCGAGAAAGAGCCATGGAAGCTCGCTAAAGATTCAGCAAACCAAGCTGAACTTGAATCAGTGCTTTACAACACTTCTGAAGCGTTACGTGCGTTAGCAGTTTTATTAAATCCAGTTATGCCAGCAACGTGTGAAATTCTTTGGCAATCACTTGGCGCAAATGAAAAGTTAGGCGCAATTGGAAATCAACCAATTTCAAATGTTGCCGCCTGGGGTCAATTGCCAGCGGGTTCAACAGTTACTAAAACACCGGTGCTTTTCCCGCGCCTTGAAGCTGCGGAATAATTCACTTTCATGGCTGATCGGCACAATCGCGATTTAGATCGCAAACCTGCGCCGCTTCCTGAACCATTGCCTGTCCCTTGTGTCGATGTGCATGCACATATGGAAATTGTTACAGATGCAGCTGCAGATTCAGATGCCGTTGGTCAAGTCATTGCCGATGCCGCAACTGTTGGAATCAATCGGATAGTTCAAGTTGGTTATTCAGCCGAGCAATCACAATGGTGCGTTGATGCAGCCGAGAAATGGAACACCTCAGTACTTGCAGCGGTAGCGCTGCATCCAAATGAAGCACCAGTCGTGGAAGATTTGGATTCCGACCTTGCAATTATTGAAAAATTGGCGCAACATCCACGAGTACGTGCCGTTGGTGAAACTGGCTTAGATTATTTTCGCACGCCTCCTGAATTGCGCAAGCGTCAACAAGAATCATTTAAGTGGCATATCGAATTAGCAAAGCGTACAAAGAAAGCTTTAGTCATTCACGATCGTGATTCTCATGACGATGTACTTTCAATTCTGCAAGAAGTCGGTGCGCCTGAAACGACTATTTTTCACTGTTATTCGGGCGATGCTGCTATGGCCAAGATTTGCATTGAGCGAGGTTATATCTTGTCATTTGCGGGCACTATAACTTTTAAAAATGCACCCGATCTTCGAGAAGCCGTGAAGTTAGTTCCGATTGATCAACTAATGGCCGAGACCGACTCACCATTCTTAACGCCAATGCCTAATAGAGGTGCGCTCAATGTGCCAGCGCAGGTTGCAACGGTAATTCGAGCAATAGCTGCTGAACGTGGCGACGATTTAGCAGAACTCGCAAATGCCTTAAGTACAAATGCTGAGCGAGCATTTGGAAAGTTCAACTAATGTCATTACTCGGCGCCGCTGAGATTCGCGAATTAGCAGAGTTGCTAGATCTGCGACCAGCAAAATCACTCGGTCAGAATTTCGTAATCGATGGAAATGTTTGCCAAAAGATTGTTCGCGTTGCAGGCGTGACTGCCGATGACATCGCACTTGAGATTGGTCCCGGGCTAGGTTCGCTAACACTGGCACTGCTAGAAGTTACTCGAAACGTAATTGCAGTTGAAATAGATCAACGTTTAGCTGATCGTCTACCGATTACTGTGGCCGAACATAAAGATTCAGATTACAAACTAACCGTTATTAACACTGATGCGTTAGCACTGCGCGAATTACCAGTGGCACCGACTGTATTGGTTGCAAATTTGCCTTACAACGTTTCAGTTCCGGTTTTGCTGCACCTATTAGAAATTCTGCCATCACTAAATACCGGTGTAGTTATGGTGCAAGCTGAAGTTGCTGATCGATTAGCCGCTAAACCAGGCACCAAAGAATATGGAATTCCTTCGCTTAAAGCTGCTTGGTGGGCCAATGTAAGTGGTGCGGGCTCGGTTTCGCGCTCTATTTTCTGGCCAGTACCTGGCGTCGATTCAAAATTAGTTAGTTTTAAACGACATGAAACCCCTGGCGATGATGAGATGCGCAAAGGTGTTTTCCAATTAGTAGATGCGGCCTTTGCTCAACGTCGCAAAATGTTAAGAGCAGCGCTCTCGGGCATTTTCGGAAGTTCAGCGAAAGCCGAAGCGGTTTTAATTGCTGCTGATATTGATCCAACCTTGCGCGGTGAATCTTTATTAATTGATTCTTTCTGCGCCATCTATAACGCCAGCCAAAGCGTCAAGTAGAGTTCAATCGTGGCCACAAATTCAGTAACCGTTCGAGTTCCCGCGAAAGTTAATCTGCAACTTTCAGTTGGCCCACGCGAAAACGATGGCTTTCATGGTTTGGTCACAGTTTTTCAAGCTATCTCAATTTACGATGATTTAACTATCACTCATGCAGCGCCTGGTTCAGGTTTGTCACTTTCTATTACTGGTGATCACATAGCTGGCGTACCAGCCGACGAAACAAATTTAGCTGCCAAAGCAGCTCAGATAATTGCCAAAGAGTATGACGTCGAAATCGATGCAACGATGCTGATTCACAAAACTATTCCGGTTGCGGGCGGCATGGCTGGCGGAAGTGCGAACGCCGCAGCTGCAATAGTGGCAATCGATGCGCTGTACTCGTTAGGTATGACTCGCGAAGAAATGGTTAAAGTTGCCAGACAACTTGGTAGTGATGTTCCTTTTATGTTAAACGGTGGAACTGCTATCGGGCGAGGTCGCGGAGATGAACTAACTGCAGCGCTCTCAAGAGGCACTTATCATTGGGTTTTAGCGTTATCTTCAGCCGGACTTTCAACTCCATCGGTATATGCCGAGTGTGATCGACTGCGCGCTGGATTAACGATTGCGAATCCACAAGCTAGTGACAAATTAATGCAATCACTTTTGGCCGCAGATGCAATTTCAGTTGGCAAGAACCTAATCAATGATTTGCAAAGTGCAGCGTGTTCGCTACGACCAGCACTGCGATTGATTCTCGATGTGGGTCAAGAATATGGCGCACTTGGCGGCATCGTTTCTGGCTCAGGGCCAACTGTTGCGTTCTTAGTTTCTGATGAAGAAGCTGGCTTAGATTTAGCGGTTGCACTTACTGCCAGTGGTGTTGTTGGAAGTGTGGCAAGAGCAACCGGGCCAGTGCCTGGTGCTAGAGTTATTGAAACGCGTTAACTAATTTACTAAGCAGTCTGGCTAAATCAATTTGCTCTTCTTTAGTTAGAGCAGATAACAACTCTTCTTCGCGTCCCAATAAATCCTCTAGCGCAGCATCAACAGCACTCACACCGGTTTTCGTTAATGTAACTAAACTGCCACGCCCATCAGTCGGGTCGGGCTCGCGTGTGATTAGTTTTAATTCTTCTAATCGATCAAGGCGATTTGTCATTGTTCCGCTGGTAACCAAAGTTTCAGCCATTAGAGCACTTGGTGAAAGTTGAAAAGGCGAACCAGCACGACGAAGTGCAGCAAGAACATCAAAGCCCCAAGTTTCTAAATCAGCGAAGGCGCTTCGACGAGTGATATCTAATTGGCGCGAAATTCTAGTTACGCGACTAAGTACCGCTAATGGCGCGAGATCAAGATCAGGGCGCTGTGATTTCCAGGCGGCAATCAGGCGATCTACTTCATCGCGCATTTTTGCCCCCGCCTTTCGTAATTTTCTTGGCAATTTTCTTGAGAAATCTCGCTAAGGGCAAGGCTAATGGTCAAAAGCAGTCCCTCGGATGAGGGAGAATACGGGTTCCGCCATTGTGTAGTGGCTAGCACATGGGCCTTTGAAGCCCAGGGTCCAGGATCGATACCTGGTGGCGGAGCGATCGCCAGGAAAACCGAAGTTAGAATTAAGGCCTGACTAGCAGCAGGGGAGCATCTCTTGGATTGTGCAATTGTCTTAGCCGCTGGCGAAGGCACCCGCATGAAATCTGCAACTCCTAAAGTCTTACATGAAATCGCTGGTCGTTCTCTTCTTGGACATGTTCTAGCTGCCGTATCTGAGATTAATCCTGCTCAACTTTGCGTAGTTGTTGGCGCGGGTCGCGAAGCAGTCGAATCACATTTAAGCCAAATCGCGCCGACTGCAAAAACAGTTTTTCAAGATCGCCGCGGCGGTACTGGGCATGCAACTCAATTAGCGCTGGCTGAAATAAAAGTTTCGGGCACGGTAGTTATTTTGGCCGGCGATACCCCGATGCTAACTGGGGCTTCACTTAAAGAATTAGTAGCTGCACATAAAGCATCGGGTGCAACCGCATCAGTTTTAACTGCCGAACATCCGGAACCAACTGGATACGGTCGAATCATTCGGGGCGATGATGGCACGCTGTTGCGCATAGTTGAAGAAAAAGATGCCGATGAAGATCAAAAGATGATCTTTGAAATTAACTCTGGCGTTTATGCATTCGACGGGGCGAAACTTGCTGGTGCGATAAACAAGTTAACTTCGGCAAATGCTCAAGGCGAGCTGTATTTAACTGATGTAATTGAAATTTTACGTAATGAAGGTGGCTCAATTAGCGCCGTTTTGATTGAAGATTTTGTAGAAACTATTGGCGTTAATGACCGTTATCAATTAGCCGAGAGCGCCGCCATGTTGCGCGATCGTATTAATGAAACACATATGCGTAATGGGGTAACAATTGTTGACCCAACTACAACCTGGATCGATGTTCAGGCTGAAATATCAAACGATGTAACTATTTTTCCAGGCTCGGCAATCTTGGGTACAACAAAGATCCAATGTTGCGCCGTGATTGGACCGCGCACCACGTTAACTAATTGCCAGGTAGGGCAAGGAGCATCGGTAGTTGAATCAAATTGCACCGATTCGGAAATTGGCGCAGCAGCAAACGTGGGTCCATTTACTTATTTACGCGCTGGAACTGTGCTTAAAGAGAGCAGCAAAGCCGGTGCATTCGTAGAAATTAAGAATTCCCAAGTCGGAGCTGGCTCAAAAGTTCCACATCTTTCCTACGTAGGCGATGCCACTATCGGCGTTGGTACAAATATTGGTGCCGCAACTATTTTTGTAAATTATGACGGGGTTGAAAAGCATCCAACAATTGTTGGAGATCATGTTCGCATCGGTAGTGACACCATGTTGGTCGCACCAGTAAATATCGGTGATGGGGCTTACACCGCCGCCGGTTCGGTAATTACTGAAGATGTTCCACCTGGCGCGATCGGAGTTGGCCGATCTAAGCAGCGAAATGTATTAGGTTGGGTCATGCGTAAGCGCGCTGGCTCGAAGTCAGCACAAGCAGCCGAAACAAAAGAATCGAAAGGTTAGTAAATGAGCGAGATCCGGTTATCTTCCGAAAAGCGTTTACGACTTTTTGCCGGCCGTGGTTTCCCTGAATTAGCTGACGAAGTTGCTGCCGAACTCGGAATTCCATTAACTCCAACATCTGCATATGACTTTGCAAATGGCGAGATCTTTGTTCGCTTCGAAGAATCAGTTCGTG
>CAZFZK010000044.1:0-9334 GCA_964523605.1 uncultured Candidatus Planktophila sp.
AGCAACCGCCTCCTAAGCGGTAGGTCGCAGGTTCAACTCCCGCCGGGGACACCAGTTCTTAAGCAAATACGACGGTGCGTTTTCCAACGACGAAGATTTTATCTTCGGAGTAAAGCTTTACTGCTTTAGCTAGAACGCGACGTTCAATATCGCGACCAATAGCAATTAACTCTTCAGGGGTTGCAATATGAGTTACATGTGCAACATCTTGTTCAATGATCGGGCCTTCATCTAGATCGCTGGTTACAAAGTGAGCACTTGCGCCGATTATTTTTACGCCACGTTCGTGAGCTTGGTGGTAAGGCCTTGCACCTTTAAAACCTGGTAAGAAAGAGTGATGAATGTTGATAATTTTTCCAGGTAACTTATTACAGAAATCGGCCGAAAGAATTTGCATGTAGCGAGCTAGAACCACAAAATCAATTTTTAGTTCTTGAATCTGCTTAGTGATTTCAGCTTCTTGGGTGGCTTTATCGCCAGGTAAGTACGTGAATTTTACGCCGTGTGATTCAACTAGTTGACGTAGATCTTCGTGATTTGAAACTACTAACGGAATTTCAACTTTAAGTTCACCAAGTTCATTTAAATAAAGCAAGTCACGCAAACAGTGGCTCTCTTTGGTAACCATAACTAATGCCCGTGGTCGTTGTGAGGTTGGGCGGATATGAAGAGTTGGGTTGTACTTAGCTAAGCCGTCACTAAGTGATTTTTCTGCGGCTGCTTGGCCTTGTGAAGTCTCAAAGCGTGTTCGCATTACAAAAGTATTGGTGGTCGGATCAGTGAATTGCTGATTCTCAATGATGTTTCCGTCGCAGGCTAAAACCGCCGAAGTCATCGCGTGAACGATGCCTGGTTGGTCAGCGCATTGCAGGGAAGCGATTAAATCCATGGCTAAAGGGTAAGGGTAATTAGTGCTTAAGCGTAAATCGCTGCATCGCCTTAGGCGCCCACCAGTTACGTTCGCCCAACAAACGCATTAATGCAGGGACCAGCAGTGCGCGAATTAATGTCGCATCAAGCAGTACTGCAAATGCCACACCAAAGCCCATCATTTTTATGGAAGTGACTCCGCTTGTAACAAATGCGGCAAACACAACAGCTAGAAGAACGGCTGCTGCTGTGATGATGCGCGCTGATCGCTGAAGGCCGGTCGCGACAGATTCAATATTGGATTTACCCAGCAGATGTTCTTCTCGGATACGTGAAAGTAAGAAGAGTTCGTAGTCCATTGATAATCCAAATACAACTACAAAAATGAGAATAACAATTGAAGTATCAAGGGAGCCAGTTACGGTAAATGAACCCACGAGCCATTGCATGTTGCCATCTACGAAGATCCATGTCATTACACCCATAGTTGCCGCTAGCGACATAATGTTTAGTAACACAGCTTTAATAGGCAAAATTATTGAACCAGTAAAAACAAAGAGCAAAATCAATACACTGATTGCAATCCAACCTAAAGCTAACGGCAGAGTTTGCGATATTCCATCCTGAGTATCTGTGTAATCAGCTGCAACTCCACCGACTAACGTTCCGGCAGGTGCAGGTACATCACGCAGATCATGAATTAACTGCTGAGCTTCAGGTGATCGTGGCAACATTGATTCATATGCCGTAATTTGAATATCGTTCCCGATAACTCGTGGCGCGGCCACGCTAACAATTCCGGAAACTCCTTTGACCTTTTCGATATAACTAGAAATTTCATCTTCTTTACTAGCGCCGTCCAAAACAAGTATGTCAATGGTGGCGATATTGCTAGCAAATCGAGATTCCTGAATTGCAGTAGCGATTGCGGCAGGATTACTGGCTGGCAAAATTCTGGCGTCACCTTGCGAGAAGTCGATGTTTTTTATTGGTGCAGCCAATATGCCAAGCACAATTAGCGAAAGCAGAACAACAGCAACAGGTCGCCTCATAACCAAACGTGCAGTTTGTGCCCAGCGCCCCTCATCTTTATGTTCGATTGCTGATTTACGGATAACGCCTTTATCAACTTTCTTTCCAAGCATGGCCAGAATTGGTGGCAACCCGAATAAAGCGCCAGCAACTGCAATTGCTACAACCGAGACTCCGGCATAACCAAATGATTTTAGGAACGGAAGCGGGAAGAAAGTAAGCGAAAGCAAGGTAACCAAAACAGTTAAACCGGAATAGAAAACAGTTTTACCGGCGCTGGCCAGAGTGTCAACGATGGAATCTTCAACACTTTTGCCCCGATGTAACTCTTCCCGGAAGCGATTAACAATTAAAAGTGCGTAATCAATACCTAGGCCCAGACCCATACCTGTAGTTAAGTTTAGGGCGTAAACACTTACGCTAGTTAATAGCGAGATCAAGTAAAGTATAAAGAAAGCACCCAAAATTGCGGAAACACCAACGATCAATGGCATTGCAGAAGCTGCCATTGCGCCAAATACAAAGACCAGCAAAATAAAGGTCAACGGAATAGAAATTGCCTCAGCTATTTTTAAGTCATCAGCAATCTTTTTATTAATTGCATTTCCTACTACGCCGACGCCACCTGGGTAAAGCGTTAAGCCATCTCGCTTTCCTTGGAAATTCTTTTGAAAGTAACTTCCCATTTCTTGGCTTTCAGGCGTGAACGCTTCATCTTCACCGTAAACCAAGATATAAGCGGCTTTACCATCTGATGCTGCAAGAGTTTTCTCGCCACCGGTGTTCCAATATGAAACAACTTTTGTAACACCAGGCGCCTTTGCCATTTCGGTTTCTAGCACTTGAGTTTTAGCTAAAATCGTTGGGTCTGTGATTGAAAGATCCCCAGTGTCGACAACCACAACTATATTTGGATCTGAAATTTTTAATTTTTTGTTTAGGTAGTTATAAACCTGGTAAGAGTCACTATTTGGGTTTGAATACCCGCCCGAATCGAGTCGGCTGAAAACCATCGAACCGATAGTCCCTGCCGTGAGCACGCTAACGATAAACAAAATAACCATTGCTTTACGTCGGCGGACTACTAGGTGACCAAGTTTCTCAAACATGTGATAACTCTATCTAACGGGCTAGACTGGCCGAATTATGAGCGAGCTATTTCCGAAGGTAACTTCAGATGAAGTTGATCACGAACAATCGATAGAAGATGCTAAACGTGATGCCGAAATTGCTGGCGATAAGCCGCCGCATCACGACGACTAATGGGTTATGAATTATTCTTGATTAGTTGTAGATGGTGCAGCAGGAGGCGGAGTAGATGGCGCAGTTGTTGCAGCCGGAACCGAAGCGGTTGAACTCTTCGCTGAATCAGTCTTATAGAAACCTGAGCCTTTAAAAACTACGCCGACTGCGGAATAAACTTTTTTAACTTCGCCTTTGCATTCTGGGCACTCGGTTAATGAGTCTTCGGTAAAGGATTGGAAGGCTTCGAATTCATGGTTACAAGCGGTGCAGGCATATTGATACGTAGGCATTCGATTCCCTTCTGGCTCTTCTTGCCATAATTTAGGTCTATTGGCTTGGCGCAGTAGAGGGAAGTCTAAAGAAGTGGGACGATTGAGGCTAATCGAAGCGGTGCAGGAAGGCTAAATCATGAAGTTAAAGCAGTTTGGTGCAGTTCTAGCGGCATTGATTCTGATGGCATTTCCAGTTGCAAACGCAAACGAACTGGTATCTGCCGACCCAGCTAGCGGATCTACCGTCCTGGTCTCACCAAGTGCCGTAACAATTATTACTTCACTTCCACTTATGACTGATGGCAATAGTGTTGAAGTAACAGACCCGTCAGGAAATCGAGTCGATGATGGCACGCTAGCAATTGCCGATACTGAAGCACTCGTTGGCCTAACTCCTCTGACCGTTGGTGGTTACTACACAGTTAGTTACACGTTGCTCAGCGAAAATGATGTACCACTAACTGGAAATTACCGCTTTAATTTTGTCGCACCAGACTCAGTTTCCTCTCAATCTCCGACTCCGATTGCAGTAGATGCCACTGCGAGCGCTCAACCGAGTGCAGGTAGCAGCAAGGGCACAGATTTCTTGGTGATCATGTTGTTGGTTTTATCTATTTTCGTATTAGTCGGATTAGGAATGTACGCGCGGAAAATATTTAACGAAAGATGAGTCAATCGCTAATAAGTAGCTTATTGACCGTTTTTAAATTTACTTCAGTAACTTCGAGCTTTTTCTTGGTCGGTGCTCTTTTAGCAATATCTTTTTTGACGCTAGATGTTAAGGGCAAAGTTGCTGAAACTAATTTTGAGTTAAGAAAACTGGGGGCAATCGCAAGTCTGATCTGGCTTGTTTCTAATCTCTTCTTCGCAGTTTTAACTCTCGCTAATATTCTAAACTCCAGTGTTTCGGATGTTTTGCAGCCGAATATTTTGCGTTCATTCTTCACTCAAGTTTCACTTGGACAATATCTATTTACCCAACTCCTCCTTTCGGCACTTATCTCTTTAATCGTGCCTCGCATTGGCTCAATTGGAACCAGCACATTTTTATTGCTGTTAACTTTGCTAGCAATAGTGACCCCAGTTTTTCAAAGCCATTCAGCTTCAAGTGGTTCTCATTTAATGGCTATTGGCTCGTTATCGTTGCATGTTCTGGCATTAGCTCTATGGGTAGGTGGTGTTTTTGCGTTAGCTTTTCTGGCCCCTGAAAACAGAGCAATTGCGGTGCCTCGCTTTAGCATTCTTGCGCTTTGGGCAGCAGTTGTGGTTGTAATAAGTGGCATGGCAAACGCATTTATCCGCCTAGATTTTAGAGAAGCATGGCCAAGTAGTTATTCATATTTAGTAATAGCCAAAGTGTTTCTGACAGGTGGTTTGATCGCAATTGGCTACTTGCATCGCAAGAATCTGAAGAATTTAACTGAGATCAAGGGATCAAAATTAATCAGATTAATTCTGGCTGAAGTAGTGATCATGGTTGTTACATTGATTATTGGCTCAAAGCTTGCATCAAGCCAGCCACCAGAGCGTGATTCGGCTTTGGGTGTCGACCGCGCACTTTCAATTGTTGGCATTAAGACACCGCAATCGCCAACACTCTCTCGCATATTTTTAGGCTACGAACCAGATGCGTTAATGATTGGATTATTAGTCATCGCTGTTGCACTTTACATAAAAGGCGTAATGGTCTTATCCAAACGTGGTGACAAGTGGCCGGTTGGTCGTACTGTTTCATTCGCAGTTGGCATAAGTGCCGTAGATTTTGCAACAAGCGGTGGCTTAGGTCTATACGCACATTTCAGTTTTTCGTGGCACATGATTGCGCACATGACACTTGGAATGATTGCACCTATCGCAATTGTTTTAGGTGCACCGATTACTTTGGCACTTCGAACTTTGCCCCAGGGTAGAAATTTAGAAGAACGTGGCGTGCGTGGAACCCTTCTGTCGGTGCTGCATTCAAGGTATTCGTCAATGATTGTTAATCCAGTTGGCGCGCTTGTTATCTTCGATGGTTCGCTCTTTTTACTTTATTTCACCTCACTTTTTGGCAAGTTAATGAACTCTCATGCCGGCCACTTGTTTATGAACATTCATTTCTTGTTAGCGGGCTTTCTTTTCTTCCACGTGATCATCGGGATTGATCCAAATCCAAAACGTCCACCATTTCTGGTTCGAATTGTTACGCTGTTGGCGGCGATGAGTATCCATGCTTTCTTCTCGGTTGCATTGATGTCTTCATCAACCTTGATTGATTCCGGTTACTTTGCTTCACTACAAACGCCTTGGGTCGGAGATTTATTAGCGGATCAAAACAAGGGTGGTGCAATTGGCTGGGCCATGGGTGAAATTCCAATTCTCATCGCTTTGGTTGCAACATTTATTATGTGGACTCGTGACGATGCGCGTGAAGCAAGGCGAATTGATCGCTCAGTGGAACGAATGGCGGCCATGGGTCAGCCAGATGAGTTGGCTCAATATAATAAGTACCTACAAGAACTTGCTGATCGCGAACGTCGGTCCGGCAATTAAGTGATGGAGTAACAATGGACGCGCTCTTTGATCTACCAAGTGAATATAAAGATCTGCGCGCAAGTGTTCGCTCATTAGCTGAAAATGAAATTGCTCCGCATGCACATGCCGTCGACGAAGATCACCGTTTTCCGCAAGAAGCATTTGATGCGCTTCAAAAAGCTGGCTTAGCTGCTTCGCACGTACCAACCGAGTTTGGCGGCGAAGGTGCTGATGCACTAGGGGTAGCAATAATTATTGAAGAAGTTGCTCGCGTTTGCGGATCTTCATCGCTAATTCCAGCTGTTAATAAATTGGGTTCGCTTCCACTGATGATTGGTGGCAACAAAGAGCAGAAAGAGCGCTGGTTAACACAATTAGCAAAAGGTAAAGGATTTTCATATTGCTTATCTGAATCAGAAGCTGGCTCGGATGCCGCATCAATGCGCACTAAGGCAGTTAAAAGTGGCGATAACTGGATCCTTAACGGCAGTAAAAAGTGGATCTCAAATGCTGGTTTCTCAGATTTCTACACGGTTTTAGCAACTTCGGATGCATCACTAGGTGCAAAAGGAATTACCGCGTTTGTGGTTGAAAAATCAGATCCAGGTGTTTCATTTGGTGCGCCAGAGAAGAAAATGGGATTTAGAGGTTCACCAACTCGCGAAGTTTATTTCGATAATGTCGAACTCTCCGATGATCGTCGAATTAGCGAAGTTGGTAAAGGTTTTTCACTTGCAATGGACACTCTCGATCACACTCGAGTAACGATTGCAGCTCAAGCAATTGGATTAGCGCAGGGCGCCCTTGATGTAGCAACAAAATATGCCCATGAACGCAAACAGTTCAACAAATCTATTTTTGATTTTCAAGCAATTCAATTTATGTTGGCTGATATGGCAATGAGCATCGAAGCTGCGCGCTTATTAACCTATGCCGCAGCAGTTAGATCAGAACGAAATGATGGCGATCTAAAGTTCTATTCAGCATCAAGTAAGTGTTTTGCAAGTGATGTTGCAATGAAAGTTACCACCGATGCGGTTCAAATCTTAGGGGGCTACGGTTACGTTTCAGATTATCCCGTAGAACGAATGATGCGTGATGCAAAGTTAACCCAAATTTATGAAGGTACAAATCAAGTGCAACGAATTGTGATTGCACGCAATCTTCCTAAATCTTAAAGCGCACAACCAAACCTGGAGTTGCTGCGGCATCTAATGGGATGTCATGTGGTTCGCGAGGTAACTTCTGACTCGATAGTTCACCATCGTGCAGCAATCCGATTTTCCAAGCTTGAACTTTAGGTAAGAAGCGATCATAGAATCCACCACCTTGGCCCAAACGATAACCATCTGAATCCATTCGGAGTGCAGGAACCAAAACCACATCAATCGCGGCTAAATCAGTAAATGGCTCACCAATAGGTTCAGAAATTTTAGTTTTAGTGTTTAGTTGAGATTCATCGCCATTCCATCTCACCCAAATCATGTCAGAGCCACTTATTCGAGGCAGCAAGAGAGTTTTCCCAGATTTAATTAAGGTCTGGTTTAACTGTTTTGTAACTGGTTCATCGCCGTAAGAAAAATAACTTGCGACTACTTGTGCAGCTGAGATCTCGGGACTTTGTGCCAAATGGGTGAATTCAACCGGGATAAAACCATCACGACGTTCGACGCGATATCGCTTGCGTAATCGTTCCTTGTCAGATCTGAGATTGTCAGACTTCACATCTTCATTCATAGTCAAATCCCTAAGAAGTATCGAGTTACAAAGTATGGTGTGATTATGTCAGAGCGCACAAAGGTAGATGAGTTTCTTACCTCGCTAATTTCCATTTGCAAACCACTGGAATCATTCGACATGCCACTTCTTGATGCTCATGGAGCAACCTTGGCTAGCGATGTTCAAGCAGGCGAACGTTTGGTGTTACGAGCAGGAGCACGAATTCGCGCCACCCAAATTGGTTTAGCTGCCTCAATTGGTTTAGATCATTTACCTACTAGACCGCATCCGCGCGTAGTAGTGCTTTCGGCTGGCCCAGATCTGGTTGAACCAGGAAAATCACTTACGGGCGATGAAGAATATGAAACTAATTCTTGGCTTTTAACCACGGCAGTTCGCGAAACTGGCGCCATTGGTTACCGCGTTCACTCAATTCCAGATGATGAAGAACAATTGCAACGTGTGATCGAAGATCAATTAGTTCGTGCCGATTTAATAATCATTAGTGGTGAACGCCATGATGATTCATTTGATCTAATCACGCGCACCTTAGCTAAATTAGGCGAAATAACCACAGTTGATTTAGCCATTGAAGCAAGTGGTCGCCATAACTTTGGCACTATCGGTCCCGATAAAACACCAGTCGTAACGCTTCCAGGTGATCCGATTTCGGCGTATATCTCATTCGAACTGTTTATCCGCCCAATGATTCGTACCTTATTAGGTGCAGCAACAATTCATCGACCAGCGGTAAAAGCGAAGTTAGAAAAGCCCGTTGCATCTTCGGCCGGGCTACGTTCTTATATTCGCGCAATTCTCTCTGAAGATGGCGCTTCAGTAATGCCACTTCCATCGCAAGATGAGCAATCCACTCTTTCTGATGCGAATGCATTTATTGCACTCTCGGAAAGTGATGTTGAAAAAGCGATTGGTCAAGAAGTCACCGTAGTTGTACTCGAACGTCGTTATATATAAGTAGCCGTTATGAGCGATCGTAGATCTGATAAGAATTGGCCGGTCGTATTAAGAACTAACGAACTAATCCTTCGCCCACTGCGAATACGTGATCGGGCTAAATGGTTTGCCGTTCGTGCGCAAAATCGTGAGTGGCTTACTCCATGGGAAGCGACATTGCCGCAAGTACCAGATCACATTGATGGCGACGATCTGATCTCAAAAAGGCCCTCTTTCTTCGAGATGGTGCGCATTTATAACCGTGAGGGACGCAGTGGACGCACGATTTCTCTGGCAATTTGGGAAGGTCCGAATCTGATTGGCCAGATAACCATGGGCGGGATTATTTACGGAGCAATGCGCGGTGCACATATTGGGTATTGGATTGATCGCCGCTTTGCCAATCGTGGATTTACTACCCAAGCGGTCGAAGTGCTTACTGCATACGGGTTTCATGAGTTAGGACTTCATCGTGTGGAGATTAACCTGCGTCCTGAAAATGGCGCCTCGCGTCGGGTAGCTGAGAAAGCTGGCTTCATTCTCGAGGGTGATCGCCCACGTTATCTACATATTGATGGGGCATGGCGCGACCACATCTGCTTTGTAAAAGAGAATCCAGCAATTAAGTAGCGAGTCTTAAAGAGCTCCAAATACCCGATTTGAGCGTGAACCCCCTCTATCTTTAACCATCATGGCCTCTGGACTTATCTATCTCGCGATCGCCGGAA
>CAZFZK010000045.1:0-5011 GCA_964523605.1 uncultured Candidatus Planktophila sp.
CGGATTCGTTTCAGTTTGTGGTCACACAGTTGGTAAAGATCTCAAAGCAATGCTAGATGCATGGTTTGCTGGCGACTCAGCTCGCGCACTAGAAATTCATCAGAAGTTGTTGCCAGTATTTACGGGCACCTTCCGCACTCAAGGTGCGATCCTCACTAAAGCCGCGCTCAATCTGATGGGGCTACCAGGCGGCACCACTCGACTTCCATTAGTAGATGCAACCGAGGCTCAGATTTCGCAACTGCGCGAAGATCTGCGTGCCGGTGGCGTCGCTGTTTAATTTATGAATCATCCTCATCCCGATTTAGGACTTCCGAGCAAGTTAGCTGCTGGGGGATTACGCATCGTTGCCCTTGGCGGTTTGGCTGAAATCGGTCGCAATATGACCGTCTTTGAAACTAATGGCAAGTTATTAATTGTTGACTGCGGAGTTCTATTTCCCGAAGAAAATCAACCAGGTATTGATTTAATTTTGCCGGATTTTTCCTATATCCGCGAGCGACTAAATGATGTGATTGGCATTGTTTTAACGCATGGCCACGAAGACCATATTGGCGCTGTTCCTTACCTATTGCGCGAGCGCGGTGATATTGCAATCTATGGTTCGGCTTTAATGATTGCATTGATCTCAGCTAAGTTAAAAGAACATCGCATTTCACCGCTTACTCGCGAAGTTAAAGAAGGTGACATTGAAGATATTGGGCCATTCTCAGTTGAATTTGTTGCCGTTAACCACTCGATTCCAGACGCACTAGCAGTAGCTATTCACACTAAAGCTGGCACAGTTTTGCATACCGGTGATTTCAAAATGGATCAGTTACCGCTCGACGGGCGCATCACCGATTTACCGGCATTTGCTCGATTGGGTGAAGCTGGCGTAGATATATTTTTAGTTGATTCAACGAACGCTGATGTTCCAGGCTTTACTCCATCAGAGCGCGAAATTATGCCGGCACTTGATCGGGTATTTCGCACTACCAAACGCCGCGTTATAACTGCCACTTTCTCTTCCCATGTTCATCGAGTACAACAGATTATTGATACTGCGCACGAACATAAACGTAAAGTTGCTTTCATCGGACGTTCAATGGTTCGCAATATGAAGATTGCGCAAGATATGGGTTTTCTAAATGTGCCAGATGGCCTCGTATTTGATGCCAAAGATCTAGATGCATACGACGATAACGTTGTTTTAATTTGTACTGGATCGCAAGGAGAACCACTTGCAGCTCTTTCACGTATGGCAAATGGCGATCATCAGATTCGAGTCGGTGAAGGCGACACCGTTATTTTGGCGTCATCATTGATTCCTGGCAATGAAAATTCGGTTTTTAGAATAATCAATGAACTGACTCGCTTTGGCGCCAAAGTAGTTCATAAGGCAAATGCGATGGTGCACGTTTCCGGCCATGCAGCTGCTGGCGAACTGACCTATTGCTACAACATCGTGAAACCAAAATATGTAATGCCGGTTCATGGCGAGTGGCGTCATTTACGAGCTAATGCAGAGTTAGCAATTGCAACCGGAGTACCGCGCAAGAACACGATCGTGATTGAAAATGGCATTGTGGTTGATTTAATTGATCATGAAGCACAGGTTGTCGGCAGCGTTCCATGCGGCTTTGTTTATGTTGATGGTCAAAGCATTGGCGATATAACGGAAGATTCGTTGAAGGATCGACGCATTCTGGGCGAAGAAGGTTTCATCTCAGTTGTTGTAGTAATTGATGCACAAAGTGGAAAAATTGTGGCCGGCCCAGATATTCATGCGCGTGGCTTTAATGAAGATGAGTCACTCTTTGACGGCGTTAAATTAGAGATTGAAAAAGCATTGACCCGTGCAGTTGCCGATGGCATCAACGGCACACATCAACTTTCCCAAGTTGTCCGTCGCACTATCGGTAGTTGGGTTGGTGGCAAACATCGCCGTCGCCCAATGATCGTGCCGGTGGTCATCGAGGTTTAGCGCGGCGCGCCTGACCTATCGGGTTTTAGTAAACCTTTAGGCTTAGGTAGTTATGGCAAAGAAAAAAACACGCACTAAAACAAGCACAAATAGAAGTGGCATCGGCAGCTCAATCCTGCGCGGGCTGGCTGCAATTTGGCGCGGGCTAGCTAAATATTTAGGCAAGTCCATTCGTTTCGTTGCCAAAGGGGCTAAAGAGTTAGACCCAGCACATCAACGCGATGGTTTTGCTTTTTTGCTCCTGATTTTGGCAATTATGGCAGCTGCCGGAACTTGGTTTGATGGCGGAAACATTGTTGGTCGGGCTCTGGCCAGTTTCTTCTATGGCGGCTTTGGTCGGATCGGAATCTTTACGCCATTGGTACTTGGCTACTTTGCTTTTCGGTTATTTCATTCCCCGCAGGAAAAAGCTGCCACTGGTCGAATCGTGGTGGGCACTATTGCTTTGCTGCTAAGTACAACAGGTATAGCCCACCTTTTAAATCAATCTGAAGGTACTGGCACAACAGCAATGCATAACGGTGGCGGCTGGTTAGGTTACGGAATCTCGCAACCGCTAGTTGTGCTTATGACAGATGTGTTGGCCTATCCAGTTTTAATCCTGCTGTTCTGCTTCGGCTTATTGGTCACAACAGCAACACCTGTTTCATCGGTTTTCATGCGCATTAAAAACACTGCAACTTGGTTAAAATCCAAGCGTCCCGATCGCAGTGAAGAAGAGTTTGAGATTACTGAAACACCGCCATTTGAAACTCCAGTAGTTGCTGAATGGAATAAGCACAAAGATGATGAAGAAGAGTTAGATGAAGAGAGCTTTGACGAGGAGTTCACCGTCGAAGTTCCGGTAGCCACAATAATTCCACCAGCTGCGGTTCCAGCTGCGGCAAGTATGGCACGTCCTGAGCAACTAATGCTTTCAAGTGATGCGGTTTACGAACTTCCTTCACAGGATTTATTGCGTACCGGGCCAGCTGCGAAAGCTAAAAGCAAAGCAAATGAGATCGTTGTTGCAGCTCTCACTGAAGTTTTCTTACAATTTGAAATTGATGCACAAGTAACTGGGTTCATGCGTGGCCCAACTGTTACACGATACGAAGTCGAACTTGGCAACGCGGTAAAGGTCGAGCGAATTACTGCGCTATCTAAAAATATTTCTTACGCAGTTGCAAGTAGCGATGTGCGAATTCTTTCTCCAATTCCAGGTAAGTCCGCAGTCGGAATTGAAATTCCAAATGCCGATCGCGAGATTGTGGCACTAGGCGATGTAATGCGCTCAAGTGTTGCTGGCCAAGATCATCATCCAATGCTGGTGGCCCTCGGTAAAGATGTTGAAGGTAACTTTGTTTGCGCAAACCTAGCCAAGATGCCGCACTTGTTAGTAGCTGGTGCAACTGGTGCAGGTAAGTCATCAATGATCAATGCCATGATTGTTTCGATTTTGATGCGTTCGACTCCTGATGAGGTTCGACTAGTGCTGATCGACCCTAAGCGAGTTGAACTTACTGCTTATGAAAACATTCCACATTTGATCACACCTATTATTACCAATCCTAAGAAAGCAGCTGATGCGCTTACTTGGGTAGTTCGCGAGATGGATCTGCGTTATGAAGATTTAGCAACATTTGGTTTCCGCCATATTGATGATTTCAATAAAGCTGTGCGCGCTGGCAAAGTTGTGCCACCACCAGGTAGTGATCGCAAGATCGAGCCTTACCCATACTTACTTGTAATTATCGACGAGCTTGCTGACCTCATGATGGTTGCTGCGCGAGAAGTAGAAGAATCTGTAGTTCGCATTACACAATTAGCTCGTTCGGCCGGTATTCACTTAGTACTTGCAACACAGCGACCATCAGTAGATGTTGTTACAGGTTTGATTAAGGCAAACGTGCCATCTCGTTTATCTTTCGCAACTAGCTCACTGGCCGATAGTCGAGTAATTCTTGATACCCCAGGTGCTGAAAAGTTAGTTGGCCAAGGCGACGGACTATTTATTCCAATGGGTGCTAGCCGTGCGATTCGAATTCAAGGTGCCTACGTTTCAGAACGTGAGATCGAAGCAGTAGTAGGCCACGTTAAGAAACAATTAGCGCCTCGCTACCGTTCAGATGTAACTGCGCCACCTGCTGCAACCAAGATGGTTGATAAAGAGATTGGCGATGATTTAGATATTTTGTTACAAGCAATTGAGTTAGTTGTTGGTACCCAATTTGGTTCAACTTCTATGTTGCAACGCAAGCTTCGAGTCGGCTTTGCCAAAGCTGGTCGCTTGATGGATCTCATGGAATCACGCGGAATTGTGGGTCCCTCAGAGGGCTCTAAGGCGCGCACGGTTCTGGTTAAGCCCGATGAACTCGATTCAGTACTGGCAACCATCCGCGATTACTAAAATTTAAGTAGCCCCTTAGCGCTAAGCATGGGGTGAGAAGTAGGGCTATCTCTTAAAATGTTCACCCGATGGCTACCCAATTGCTAGTGCATGGGGCTAACCTTCTCTTTCTCCGTTATTCGGCTAACTTAAAGAGGATTTAAAATGGCCCTTGGTGCGATGATTGCTAAATCACGCACTGACGCGCGCCTCACAGTTGATGAGCTTTCAAGGCTCACAAATATTCCAACTACCCTTTTGCGCGATATGGAAAATGATAATTTCGCAAAGTGTGGCGGTGAAACTTATGCTCGGGGTCACTTGCGCAATATTGCGGCTAAAGTAGGAGTCGATGAGCGAATTTTTCTAGATACATTTGAGAACGAAGTTACCGCGCCGGCAAAGCCAATTCGCGATCTCTTAAATGAGAACAATGTGACGATGGCGTATCAAGAGCCAAAGCGAATTTCCTGGAAAATTCTTGCAGCAGGATCAGTAGCCGTTCTGATCCTCTTCGCAGGTGTTCAAATTTTTTTTTTAGATTCTGAAAACGATGTTGGATCAGATGTAATAGCAATTGCATCGGTATCTCCGACACCGAAAAGCGAGACCTCTGAATCAGCTGAGCCAATTAAATCTGCTCCGGCTGAAATAAGTGGGGAAGTAAGAGTTGAGAT
>CAZFZK010000045.1:5021-7477 GCA_964523605.1 uncultured Candidatus Planktophila sp.
CGCAGGTGTTCAAATTTTTTTTTTAGATTCTGAAAACGATGTTGGATCAGATGTCATAACAACCGTGTTGGCATCTCCTTCTGAATCGCCTGAATCGCCTGCAGAACCTGCAGAACCAAGTTCTGCTACATCGCCAGAAATTCCTGGGGGAGTAAAAGTTGAATTATTTGCTAGCCGAGGAACTACTTGGCTCTATGCCACAAATGAAAATGGCAAGGTCTTATTTTCTGGGCAAATTGGCAAAGGCACCAGCAAGACATTTAGCGAAGCTAAACAAGTTAATTTGAAAGTCGGCAATGCAGGTGGCGTTGATATCTCTGTAAACGGTGAAAATGTTGGCTCGGTAGGTGCTGATCGAGAGGTTGTAAACCTTACATACAACGCTGACTAGCTAAATAAAGTAAGATCAGCGCAATGAAGCGCACGGTAGCAGTCGTAACTTTGGGGTGTACCCGTAACGAAGTCGACTCCGAAGAACTAGCCGGACGCCTCTTAGCCGATGGCTGGACCTTGGTCGATGATGTCGAATCTGCCGAAGTTGCCCTGGTAAATACCTGCGGCTTTATCGAATCAGCTAAGAAAGATTCAGTTGATGCGCTTCTTGAAGCCAATTCGCTTAAAGGTCACGGAGTTACCCGCGCAGTAGTAGCAGTCGGATGTATGGCGGAGCGATACGGCGCCGAACTAGCTGCAGCACTTCCTGAAGCCGATGCAATTTTAGGTTTTGATGACTATCAAGATATTTCAGCCCGATTGCAATCAATCGTGGCTGGCAATTCACACACCTCTCATACTCCGCGAGATCGTCGTGCTTTGCTGCCAATTTCACCAGTCGACCGAGCTGCCCAACGTGATGAAACTTTAGAAATTGCACCACGCAAGCGCTTAACAGATACACCGTGGGCACCATTAAAAATTGCGACAGGTTGCGATCGACGTTGTTCTTTCTGCGCAATTCCATATTTCCGCGGGGCATTTGTGTCGCGCCGCCCAACTGAAGTTATTGAAGAAGGCCATTGGTTAGCTGAAAGCGGTGCCACAGAGCTCTTCTTAGTTAGTGAAAACACGACTTCATATGGCAAAGACTTAGGTGATTTAACTTTGATGGAAAAAGTTTTGCCAGAGTTGGTAACAATTCCAGGAGTGCAGCGAGTTCGCTTGTCTTACTTGCAGCCAGCTGAAATGCGGCCATCGCTCTTGCAAGCGATGATTGCAACTGAGAAAGTTTCCCATTATTTTGATTTAAGTTTCCAGCACAGTAGCGCAACGGTACTTCGTCGCATGCGTCGGTTCGGCGATAACGAGAAATTCTTGCATCTAATTTCGCAGATTCGTGCTCTCTCGCCAACTGCCGGAATTCGCTCTAACTTTATTGTTGGTTTTCCTGGTGAAACTGAAGCAGATTTCAATGAGCTAGTTGAGTTCTTGAGCAAAGCCAAACTAGATGCAATTGGTGTGTTCGGTTATAGCGATGAAGATAATACTGAAGCGCTTAATCTGGCAGATAAGTTGCCTGAAGAAGTAATCAAACAAAGAGTCGAAACCCTTTCATCTCTGGCTGATAATTGGGTGTCTGACCGTGCAGCAGCTCGAATCGGCGAAGAAGTAACTGTTTTAATCGAAGATGCCGAACTGCAAGAAGGTCGGGCAGATCATCAAGGCCCTGAAGTAGATGGCACAACTTCATTTATCGGAACTTCATTTAAGGTCGGCCAGTACGTTAAGGGCGTGGTCGTAGATTCTCTAGGCGCTGATTTGGTCGCTGAGGTAATTGGTTAATTTCATGTCCAAAGAATTTAACCTGCCGAATTCGCTAACTATCGCGCGCATTGCCTTCTTGCCTTTAGGTGCTTATGCGATCTTTAAAAATGGTGGCGATGATCAAACTTGGCAGTGGATTGCTTGGGTAATTTTCTTTCTAATCGGAATGACCGATGTTTTAGATGGCAAGTTGGCGCGTAGCCGAAATTCTGTAACTGAACTGGGCAAGTTCCTAGATCCAGTTGCCGATAAGGCCATGATTGCAACGGCAATGATTTCGCTTTCAATTCTAGATCGAATGCCTTGGTGGATCACGATAGTTATTTTGTCGCGTGAAATATTTATTACTTTTTTCCGTTTGGCTGTTATAAATCGCGGCGTGATTCCAGCAAATCGCGGCGGTAAACTGAAAGCCATGTTTCAAGGTTTTGGGGTTGGCTTTTACGTAATGCCGCTTTCGTCATCGCTGTACTGGTTCCGCGATGGCTTTATGTATATTGCAATCGCACTCACAATTGGCACCGGAATTTACTATGTGAGATCGGTCTTTAAATGAAAGAAGAATTCGCCGGTCTAGCTGATATTTTAGAAACTCTTATTGCTCGCGGTGAGACTATTTCGGTAGCCGAATCGTTAACTGGCGGGGGATTAGCGCAAGCTTTGACGTCACTGCCAGGTTCATCGCAAATATTTCG
>CAZFZK010000045.1:7577-9148 GCA_964523605.1 uncultured Candidatus Planktophila sp.
ATGGCCCAATTTCGCAAACTTTGCAGTTAGAACTAGCAGGCACGCGTGAAATTGTTCGAAACGCAACAATTGCAGGTGCAATTGCGGCATTTGCCCGTATCCTTAAGACACTGTAATTTCAAGAAAAGCAAACCGAGAAGACGAGGGGCATCACATGGTCGTTCTACTACGCACCAGCGTTGGTCAATCCCTTCGTGCTGCTCGTACTGCGCAAGGTCGCACTCTTCGCGATGTTGCTCGCGATGCTCGAGTTTCGCTTGGTTATTTATCAGAAGTTGAACGCGGTCAAAAAGAAGCATCATCAGAACTTTTAAATTCAATCTGCACCGCCCTTGGCCTAACTCTTTCGAGTGTTATCTCCGATGTTTCACGCGATATTTCATCACGCGAAGCAATCAAGTTGACCGTTGTTGACGCCGCTTAATAACGCCCCCAAATATCAACGTCAGGGCGCAATTCATAGTCGTACTGAATCCGCGATTCTAGAAACTACTAAAAAACTAATTGCCCAAAAGGGCTTAACAGCAACTACCATGATTGATATTTCGGTTGAATCACAAGTGTCCCGCGCTACTTTATATAACCACTACCGAGATAAGAACGCAGTTGTGTTAGCGCTACTAACGAGTGAATTACAACGTTTGCGTGATTTGATGCAATCGATCGGAACACCGGCTGCAGTTTTAGAAAAATTGTCTATTGAGATTTCAGGTTCTGAAGCGCTAAAGATGATGCGCTTGAGTGATCCAACTGCTTTGGCGTTTGCACTCACTGATAGTCAGCATCCACTGTGGATCGAGTTTTATGATGCAATTCTGGAAATTACTAAACTTGAAATCTGCACTTCCTTGGCTGTGGCTTGGCTTAAGTCGCAAGTGCTTGCTCCGATCTCTGCTCAACAATCAGCTGATGAGGCTGCGTTAATAGTTGAGCGCACGCTCTTTTAAATGCGCATTTCTGACTTGCGCGAGCGAATCGAACTCTCTTTCGGCGCTGATTGGGCGCCATCTTTTAGTAAAGATATAGCGATCTCAGAGTTGGGCTCACGCTCAGTCGATGAGGCTTTGCGCGATGGGTATGAGCCACACGAGATCTGGAAGGCGCTTTGTCGTTCGCACCCTAAAGAAACGGCTCAAGCTCAGTAATTTCGCCTCTGCCGGCCGCTTAAACCCCGCGACACGCGAGGCGCTTTGTCAGCGGCTTAAAGTATCTTTCGAACAGATGTTCGGATACTATTTCCCTGCACAGCCAGAGCGGTTCCACTCTCCGCGCACAGCAAGCCCATAGGGCTTCTGTGGCCGTCAGTGGGTCTCCGTACCTTCTGGGACAGACCTCAACGTCTAGGGCTTTAAACACCTAGTGACGTTCAACCGAAAGGAAAGTAAGTGGCTAAAGAAACTCCTGCTGAAAAAGCAGTCGATAAAGCTAATAGCGATCGCTCAAAAGCGCTCGACACCGCCCTCGCTCAGATTGAACGTCAGTTTGGCAAAGGTGCTGTCATGAAGATGTCCGAGCGCCAAGCGCAGGCCATCGAAGTTATTCCAACTGGTTCAATCGCACTCGATATCGCA
>CAZFZK010000046.1:0-9019 GCA_964523605.1 uncultured Candidatus Planktophila sp.
TCTTCTTCAGAAACTCGCGAACAATTTCTTCTGCCTTAGAAGCTGAATAGTCACCAGTTAAAACTGAAGCTGGTGAAATTTCCCGTCCAGCCTCTGACATCGCTTTTTCGAAACCTTCAAATCGATCCCGTCCTGACTGCAGCTTTAAATCTCCAGTGATCACAACTAGTCTCTTGCAGCCCTGAGAAATCAGATGCTTTGTGGCTAAGTAGCCACCTTGTACGTTATCTACGTCAACATAAGGGAACTTGTCTGATCCGCCTAAATCACCACCAAAAACTACTGGTACGCCTTTTGGAAGTAAGCGCTCAAAACTCTTTACTGAACGGTGCCAGCTAAACATAGCAATTCCATCAACTTGAGCTTTACGTAACGATTCAAAGAGTGAGTCTTCGCTACCTGTCTTCGGACGAATAAGCAGAAGAGGCTGCATGCCAGCATCAGAAATCGCTGTGGTAAATCCTTGAACTACTAGACCCCAGAAAGGATTTAGGAAAAATTCTTCGCTGGACTCTTCAAGAACTAAGGCAACTAATCCACTGCGTCCACCCGCAAGTCTGCGAGCAGTGGTATTAGGAACGAAGTTGTACTTCTTGATTGCTTTGCGAACAGCTTTTTCGGTTTCGGGCGATACTTTGGCACTGCCGTTAATAACTCGCGAAACTGTTGCACGACTAACACCGGCAGTTTCGGCAACTAAATCAATAGTTACTTCAACGCTTCGGGGGGTGTTATTTGCGGCCACTTGCTAATTCTAGGTGAATTAAAGCGATGTGGCTATAAAAACATTAGCCAGCGTAAGTGCGATCAGTCCAGCCCATACGCCTGTAGAGACTTCCGATTTCTTCTTATTCTTAATAGTTAACGCCAAGATGACTAGAAGAACTAGAAATTTAATGCCAACTTTTCCATGATCAGGAGCGTCATAGTTAATTGGATCTGTTGCGTGCAATGAAGTGTTGATTCCAACTAAGGCGATTCCGGCTACCAATGCGGTCAGCATGGAATGTAGGAAGCCCGAGTGAATCGATTTCTTTGGTTTAGGCAGTTGGATTAGAAGAAGAACTAAGCCGCCCAACACGGAAAGAATATGGATAACTAGAAAAATGCTTTTGACAGTACTCATGTGAAAATAATAGAGGCGGCATTGACAGATTCATGGCTATTTCACTGAATAAAGGAGCATAATTTGGATATGGCAACCACTAAGAAAGCTTCCATTAAGAAAGTAGCTGCAGTTAAGAAGACTGCAGCTAAAGTCCCAGCAAAAGCACAATTAATTCAGCCTGTATATCAACAGTCAAGAATCGATTGGCGTTCACTTTATCTCTACGCCGTTTGTCTAATTACTCTTATGGTCTGTTTATTTTCTTTAGTTTCATTGATTAGAAGTGGCGTAAATGTTGCTTACCCAGATCCTGCTTACGTTGACCCTTATGCAACCGCGCCAAAAGTAAATTCAGCAGTCATTGCGGCTCAAGTAAAGGATCAAAATCAGCGTCAAGCCGTAAAGAGCATGATTGATGCAGTAACAACTCTAATTATTGCGGGGCCGTTATATGCATATCACTGGCGCTTAGCTCGCAAATAAGCGGCATGCAAAAATCTAAGTATGTTTTGGTAATTGCTGCACTGCTAGCTTTTGGGCTTGCGCCAGCAGAAGGCGTACTTAAAGTTGTAAAAATTTACGATGGCGACACTGTGACCATGGCTGATGGCATGAAGATTCGACTATTGCAGATTGATGCACCAGAACTTGCCGAAGGTGAATGCTTTGCTAAAGAATCCAAAGCCGCACTGGTAAATCTTTTAGCTAAAAAAGGAACAATTACTTTAAAAGCTGATTCGGCTTCAGCCTCCTACGATCGTTACGGCCGTGCCCTTCGATATATTTTTGTGGGCAAAACAAATATAAATCTGGAAATGGTAAAAATTGGAGCAGCGGCTCCGTATTTCTATCAGGGTGAAAAAGGAACCTACGCAGCTGCTATGTTGAAGGCAGCGCAAGATGCCAAGTTATACAAAGTTGGGCTTTGGAAAGATTGTCCGGGCACGCAGTTAATTCCAACTAAAGCCATAACGACTTACAAAGCGGTAGGAACTCCGATTGCTTCTCCAACTAACTCGCCTGTGACCGCCCCAAATGCAACATCTGGTTGCGACCCAAACTACGCCGGCTGCATTCCGCTGTATCCACCGGATTTGAATTGCAGCGATATAAAGATGCTGGGCTTAGCGCCAGTTACGGTTATTGGTAAAGATCCACATCGATTAGATGCAGATGGCGACGGAAAAGCCTGCACTAGCTAGTTTTTTCAGAGCTATTTAGTTATTCCACCACCATGGATCATTACCGGTCGATGAATTCACCAAAAGAGACTGCCGTCTAAAGAACCGTCGAATCGATGCTGGCCCCATTCGTGAACCACCAATGCCTGAATGTTTGAAAGCTTGTTTTTCGCCTTCATGCATAATTGCAGTTAATGAAGCATCATTAATGCTGATCGCGCCAGCATCTATTTGGCGGCCAATTCGCATTCCATCTTCAAGAGTTGCAGCAAATACTGAACCCGAGAGCCCATAGATTGTTGCATTAGCAAGTTCAATTGCTTCTGCTTCAGATTCCACTTTCATAATTGGCAAAATCGGCGCAAAAGTTTCAGCGGTCATAATCTTCATACTGTGATTAACATTCACCAAGATAGTTGCTTCGAGGAAATATCCACCACCGAGTTGCTTAACTTCACCGCCACTCAGTGCAATTGCACCTTTAGCGTAAGCATCTGCCAGATGATCTTTAATAGTTTCAACTTGATCTATCGCGATTATTGGGCCAAGAGCTCCGCTATCTAAGTTTGGATAATTGATTCCAATATTGTTTGCAAGTGCTGCAATTTTGCCGATGAAATCATCATAAATATCGGCGTGCGCATAAACGCGTTCTATTGATAAACATGATTGTCCTGAGTTTGCAGTGCCACCCCATAGAACTCCAGCAGCAGCGCGATCGATATCAGCACCTGGCAAAACAATTGCCGGATCTTTGCCACCGAGTTCTAATGAAACAGGTGTGAACGCTTTAGCACCTGCTGCTGCAATTAATTCGCCAACTTCAGTGCTGCCGGTGAAACAAACAAAATCAACTTGCGGAATCATGGCTTGGCCAACTTCAGCGGCACCTTCTATGGTTCCGACTAGGTCGCGCAAAACGGGTACGCGCTCAATAGAGCGAGCCAATGGCGCTAAGAATCGAGGAGTTACTTCGCTTGGTTTAATTAATACTGCGCAACCAGCGGCAAGTGCTGGAATCGCATCTAAGCAGCCAAGTAAAAGTGGGAAATTCCAGGGACTAATGACGCCAACAAGTTGATATGGCCGATATGAGGGATGGATAGTCACACCAGGCAGTTGCGCTTTCTGACTTTCAGATTCGTCCATTAAAGCCGGCGCCATCTTTGCCCAACGTTCGATGCCAGCCAAGGTTACTTGAAGTTCAATTGTGCTCTCAGTCATGCGGCCAGTATCTTCAAAGAGAGCTTGCAAAATTGCATCACTTTCTTTTTGAAGTTCGGCATGCCACTGCATCAAGATTTCGCCACGCTTAATCGGGCCAAGAGATTCCCAATTCTTCTGCGCACCACGTAACTTCGCTACTAGCGATGCTAACTCTTCAGATGTTGGTGCTGCTAAATCACGATCTATTACACCAGTTCGTGGGTTGCGAACTTTCACATCTGAATCTAATTGCGACATTGCTTAGTAGCCCTCATTGCTTTCATAGATTCCAAGATCTTGCATTTTCTTAATGACGCTAGTTTGGCGCTCTACGAAGAATGAACGTTGTGGTTCATTAGTCAATAAAGCATTGGATGAAACCACATCGACTGCACCGTATACCGAAGCCCAAAGTTGTGACTTATTGCGCGATAGCGTGTTGCTCATACCTGGCTTATTGCGAGTACGGCGAAGTGCCATAACATCGATTGCAGCATGCGCGTTCATGGTTTCTCCATAACCTGCTTCGCAGAGAACTAGACCGTTGTAATCAACTACTTTGCTCATTCCATCGGTTGAATTCATTGGTACAGCTGAGCCATCTAAACCAGCTGAATTCGCTGAAACAACATATGCGTGGTTTTCAAAAGCTCGAGCACGTTTTGCCACATCCTTTGAAGTTAAAGCGGGGGAGCCCACTTCGCTAGTTGAATGTAGGAATATTTCAGCCCCTTTAAATGCAAGGGCGCGAGCAACTTCAGGATATTGAATTTCCTCACTTGCAATCGTTGCCAAATTGCCAAATTCCGTATGCGTCACCGGGAATACATTTTCAGCGCCATAAAGTTCGGTGTATTTATCCCAATAATCCCAAGGCGAAGGCGAGAACATCGAATGCATGCGGCGATATCGATGGATCAATTCACCTGATGGATCGATTATGAAACAAGCTTGGAAATAGATTCCGGGAAAATTCGGGTCAAGCTCGTAAGTGTTTCCAGACAGGTAGACCTTATTTTTTTGAGCTGAAGCGCAAAGAGCTTCATATTCTGGGCCGTCATGTGCAATTGCACCTTTTTCAGCCCATGCAGCAATGGTGTCACCAATTGGGTAACCCGATAAGAAATACTCAGGTAAAACAACAATATTTAAATCGCCACCTAACCAACCGCCGGCTGCTTGAATTGTGGCATCGACTCGTTCAACTGAAGCCATGATCGATGCGCGAGCTGAAGCAACATCCATCTTTGCCACACCTTTGCCTTTAATCTGCAACGCCATTGCACGACCAGCTTTTACTTTTGTGACTGGCGTGCTTTTTTTGGTGCCAATTAAAATAGTCATGCTTTTTTCCAATCTCCAGTGCCGTATGGATTCTCGAGTGGAGCAGATACGTGCTCATGCATAATGCGCCATTGTCCATCAGCACCTAACCTAAATACCCAAGTGCCACGAAACTTCAGAATCTTTTCTTGCGCTGGAGATTTTGTGTGAAGATTAATAATCCCTTGAAGTGATGAGATATTTCCAACGGTAATTTCAGCCGGACCTTCAACCCATTCATGATCGTAGATCTCAAGATCGGCCCCATACCAAGCGGTCCAACCAGCGCTTACATTTGTATACGTGCGCGATGACCAACGCGGTCCTTCGAGAAACACATATAGATCATCACTCTCTTCATAGGTGTTGAGAATGCCCGCTAAATCGCGAGTTTTTATCGCGGTGAGCATATTTTGAATGATCTGATGACCAGGGGTAAGTGTCTCTGACATGCGAAGAAATGTAGCGCAGATCGCATCAGGGATAAAGCAAAATTCCAGCCTAAGGAATGGAACGGGTAGTAGAAAGTTAGCCCAATTGCTTGTTTGATAGCCACATGACTATTTCTGGTGAAACTGCCCAAGCACTCTGGTGCACTGCTATCGGCGAAAGCGAGATTCGCCCAACCCCAGTGGTTGCCAATCCTGGTGAGGAATTAGTAGATGTAATTGTTTGCGATGTATCACCACTTGATCGCCAAGTGGCAGAAGGACGTTTTCCACCAGGGCCACCGATGCCTGTAATTCCAGGAACAACTGGCATAGTTCGTGATGCAGCAGGCAAACTTTATTTTGCATTCGTCGAAATGCGTGGCGGCGGATTATTTTCACCTGGCATTCATCGCACTGTAGCTTCCGTGCCTCGCGATGTTTTGTTTGAAATTCCAAGCAATGTAAACCACAAAGATGTGGCTGCTGGTTTTACTGGAATTGTTACAGCCTTAGCAATCTTGGATCACTCAATTAAAATTCAAAGTGGTCAAAGCGTTTTAATCCTTGGTGCCAATCGCGGCGTTGGAGGAGCGGCTGTTGAAGTTGCTCTTGCACGTGGAGCACATGTAATTGCTGCTGCTCGAGAACCAATTAACATTCCGGGCGTCGATTATGTTTCTTACGATGAGATGCCAGCAAAAGTTATGGAACTGACTGGTGGTAAAGGCGTAAGCGGAATCATTGATGGCCTCGGTGGCGAGATAACTAATAAGGCCCTTATGTGTGGTGGAGCTGATTGCAAACATGTGTTGCTGGGCTTTAGCGCTGGTGTGCAGTTACCACTTATCGCACCAAGATTCCTCGGAAATGAACACCAATTAATTGGCTATAACTTATTGCGTCGCCCCTGGCCGCTAATTGCCCAACTAATGGCAGAAGCGATGGAATTGTTAAAAGCTGGCAAATGTATTCCGCAGATTGCTCAGGAGCTACCATTTACTAGCGCTCCAGAGGCCTATAAAACAGCTGCTAGCAAGCAAGGTCGTACTTTGATAGTTATGCAAGAAATTTAGAAAGGTAACAAAATGTCTGCCAACGATTATGACTTAATCATTGTGGGCGCTGGCACTGCCGGAATTCCTTGCGCAGTCGCCGCAGCAAATAATGGGGCCAAAGTTCTATTACTTGATAAGTCAGATGACATTGGTGGTTCATTGCATACCTCGGGTGGGCACATGTCTGCAGCTGGTACTAGGCGGCAGAAAGAAAAAGGCATAGTTGATAGCGTTGAATCGCATCGCGCTGATATTGATCGCATTTCAAATGGTGGCGCTCGCAAAGATTTAGTTAATTTAGCTACCGATTTAGCCGCACCAGGATTGGATTGGTTAGAAGATAACGGTTTCGAGTTTGCTCCTGAAGCGCCTCGAATAGTTTATGGACATGAGCCATACTCAGTAGCTCGAACTTATTACGGCCCCGAAGCTGGTCGAAGTATTCTAAAAGTTCTGCGTTCGCTTCTGGAAAGCGCAATAGCCGGTGGAAATATTGAACTGCGTTTAAATACCGCAGTTAAGTCCTTAACTACAAATGACGGAGCAGTAGTTGGTGTAGAACTTGCCGATGGCAGCAAAGTCACTGCGAAAAACACTGTGCTTGCATCAGGAGGTTTTGGCGCAAATGCTGAACTCTTTGAAGAGTTAGAGAAAGCGACGCTAGTTAGTGCAGCTTGGCCAACATCAACGGGCGATGGAATTTTGATGGCACGCGAGATTGGTGCTGCGATCGCTGGTGCTGGTACTTATCTACCTACTTTTGGCGGACTTCCTTCACCTGATGGAACTGGTCGTGTGCGATGGACTGATCGCCCATTATTAGTTGCTTCGGAACGACCACCGTATGAAATATACGTGGATAAATCTGGCAATCGCTGGGTAGCCGAAGATGAAGAAAGCATTGATGTAAAAGAACATGCGCTAACTGGCATCGAAGCCATGACTTTCTGGACAATCTTTGATTCAGTCGGCATGGAAAACAGTCAGCCAATGGTTGTTGATTGGTCGATTGAAAAATTTAAAGAACAAGCAAATGTTTTGCCAGGTGTGTTTGCTGGCGAGACGCTAGAAGAATTAGCGAAGAACGCTGGGATTAGTGCAACTGGGCTGAAGGAATCCGTTGCAAAGTACAACGCTGATTTGGCTGCCGGTGCTCCAGATCAATTTGGTCGCAAGTTCCGCCCAGCCCCGATTGAAAAAGGACCTTTCTACTCACTACAAAATCATGCAGTCACGCTAATTACTTTCTCGGGTGTCGATGTAGATGCCGACTTGCGCGTTCGCAAAGCTGATGGCGAAGTTATTCCAAATCTTTATGCAGCCGGCGAAGTACTTGGATCTGCAGCAACTATGGGCCAGTCATTTGTTGGTGGCATGTTGGTTATGCCTTCAATTACTTTCGGAAAACTCTTAGGCGAACGTTTAAGCGCGCATTAACATTTTGGCAGTGGTAGTTGCCAAGATTTCACCATGTTGATTAGTAATTTCCCAAGCAAAGTGAGCTATAGCCTTATCGCCCTTAGAAGTTGGGGTGCGATCTAGTTCAGTTAGTTCTAAGGTCACAAAATCACCAGCAAATGCGGGCTTTAAGAAGAGAGTTTCGCTTAATCCAACCAAGGCAATTGCATCATCTATTAGGCCACTGTTTTCGGCAGCTCCACCAGCAAGTAATAGCAGAGCTTGACCAGGAAGTGGCAACGCTGGCATACCTGAGTTTTTCGCAACTGCTAAGTCGCTAAAGAGTGGATGGGTGTAGTTACCAACTCGGACTAATGTCGAGCGCAGCTCTTCGGTAATTTCAATCGCACTTGTTACAGCCAATTTGGTTTGCGCCCCTCTTTATATGAGTTGAAACCTTCGGCAGCCATTGGGTCGTTGAGTAAGAAATCTCGGAATAAGCCGATCTCTACTTCCCAGCTAGCGCTATTTGTTAAACCTTGCGTCTGCGTGAACCCTGCTTTGGTTTTTGCTAGAGCATTGCGAGGCGATTTGTTAAATGTTGAAACTAATTTATTAACAGCGTCAGTAAGTTCTGCGCGGGGCACTGAGGTAAGCGCTAGACCAGCTGCTACTGCTTCGGGTCCAGTTAAAGTTCCTGCGCTAAATAGCAGTGCCTTTGCGCGTTGTTCGCCTAATTTATTTCGGCTACGAAAAGTTGCACCAGCTCCAGGTGGTAATCCACTTGCTACATGCAGATCACCAATTCGGGCTTCATCGGCGATAACTACTAAATCAGCAGCTACCAAAATTTCAAACCCACCAGCGCGAGCAAAACCATTTACGGCAGCGATAACCGGTACGGCAAGAGATTCCAAACGGAGTAAAACTTTATGGACCGAAGTTACGAATGGAATGAAAACACCATCGATGTCGGCAAAACACTTACCGAGAAAGTTAATATCCATTCCGACTGAGAAGTTTTCAGTTGTTCCACCCGATGAACCAGTAATGACTAAAGCTCTAATGCTTTGATCTTTCTCAACTTCATCACAAGCCGCATTTAAGCCCGCAATAACTTCCGGAGTAAGTGCATTTAAATCATCGGGACGATTGATAGTGATCCACAGGGCGGAACGATCTCTATTTATTACTGTCGAATCAGTACTCAAAAGGTTGCCCTACCTTCACGTATGAGAGAGAATTAGATTATTGGAACAGCGTCTCAATAGGTGGAAAAGACTATCTGGCTTCGAAACCGCTGCCAAGTGAGGAGTT
>CAZFZK010000047.1:0-1131 GCA_964523605.1 uncultured Candidatus Planktophila sp.
CTTCTAAGCCTTCGCGGAGGGCAATTATGAATGTGCTCAACATGCGCTAAAAGTACTCGCGCCACTTGAATTACGCAACTGCAATGTTGCGTAATTCGCATCACTCTGGCTCGGCAGCTGCCTCAGGTGGTTCGGGGAGTACAAGTGGTTCACGTTCCAGGAGGCCAGCGGTCACCAAATCGGCGATTTCTGCCACTTGCCAAGGGCGTGCCCCAAGTTCGAGGGCATCTTTGGCTACATCGGTTGAGAGTTTCCAAACCAATTTTCTTATTACTTCAGGTGAAATCAAATTCTCTACCGGAATATTTAATTCGTTAGCTCGAAGTTCAACAGCGGCACGTACGTGAGTAAATGGCGCATATTTTTCTGGAAAACGTTCCTTCCAAATTTTTGTTGGCGGCATTGAATCACCGGCAGCACGCATTTCCGGGTAATCACTTTCTGGCAAAGCCACAGCAGAAGCAATTGCTGCTAACCAAACATCAAGGTTTTCTTTCCAGCGTGGGCGTAAGCCTATTGGGCGCAAAACTTTATCGAACTCTCGTTTATTACTTGGTGGATTAATTGCAAGTTCAACGATTGCACTGTCGTTTAGCAATTTTCCGGGCGATACATCAAGTGATTGAGCAATCTCATTTCTAACGTTCCAAAGTGAACGGATGATCGCTAATTGATTTCTTTTTCGAATTTTGTGCATTCCGGAAGTTCGGCGCCATGGGTCAACTCTTGGCGGGCTCGGAGGAGCCGCTAATATTGCTGCGAACTCAGCCTCAGCCCAAGTTAACTTCTTGGTATCAAGTAATAACTGCGCGATAATGTTTCGCAATTCAATTAAAAGTTCGACATCAAGTGCTGCGTAATTTAACCAATCAACTGGTAACGGTCTTACTGACCAATCAACTGCGGAATGCTCTTTCGCAAGCAAAACCCCCAGGTGTGCTTCAAGAAGTGGTCCCAGACCAACGCGGGGCAATCCAGCTATTCGCCCACCCAACTCGGTATCAAATAATAGTTTCGGATTAATACCTAGTTCGCGCAGACAAGGTAAATCCTGGGTGCTGGCATGCAAAATAACTTCATCAGTATTTAGCAGTTCATTTAACTCAATAAACAACTGATGACCTGGACCAA
>CAZFZK010000047.1:1141-8993 GCA_964523605.1 uncultured Candidatus Planktophila sp.
CACCATTGCGTTTGATTTGAATTAAATATGCACGAGCGCTGTATTTATATCCTGATGCACGTTCGGCATCGACTGCAAATGGCCCAGAACCTTTTGCTAACTCGGCTAGCGCGGATTTAAATGCGGCCTCAGAATCAATTACAGCTGGGGTGCCGGCAGCCGGTGCTAGAAGTGGGGTAGCTGTTGATGCTTCATTTTCAGTCATTGCATCAAATTAACTTGTGCGTCGTTTGCGCGATGGGGAGATAACTGAAACCCCATCTGGAATCGGTGGAAGTCCGGCCACCGTTGCAAGCAGATTGCACCATGCGTGTACGTGATTAAATAACTCTACTGGGGATTTAATAATTGGTGACCAAGAAGCCCGGATTTCGATTTCAGCTTCATTGCGGCGCCCAGTTAACTTTCCGAATGAGGCGCTTGTAACTCGAGTAACTGTGCCACTTGGTGCGCTGTAATTGCATTCGGCATCAGCTAAAGAATCTAAGAACCAAGACCAACCAACTTCGGCCAACATCGGATCTTCATGCATGTCTGGCTCAACATCTGCACTCATGAAAGTCACACAGCGGAAATCAGACTCCCAAGTTTCTTGCCCACCTGGTTCGTGCAGCAATACAAAACGGCCCGAGCCAACGCCGTCTTCAGCATCTCCGGTCAAACCATTACTAACATCTGCCGAAAAAGCGAAAGCGAATTTGGCTAACTTCTGTGGGGCTGGAACTTCTTCCAAAATAATTTCAGATCGGGTATCTACAGTTCTAAGTTGATCAATCAAACGATCAAAGGCTGCAGCATCCACTACCTAAGTCTAAAGATGGCGGTGCTGAATTTAGGGGAGGCGGGGCGGTAGCCTACACAAATGGCTTTTTTATTAGCACTACTCTCTAGCGCCCTCTGGGGAAGTGCTGATTTCCAAGCCGGCCAGATGAGTAAGAAGTACAAAGCGTTTGCGGTTCTGGGAATCACCCAGTTGATCGGCTTAGCTTTCGGAATTTTCTTGATTTTGGTTACTGGCGAAAAAGGTGCTGTCGCATTTGGCGACGATGGATTTTTCTCCGGATATTTCTGGCCAGGCGTTTTCGCCGGCGTACTTGGATACACCGGTTTGATATGTCTTTACACCGGGTTAAGCACTGGTCGGATGGGTGTGGTCTCACCTATTAGTTCATTAGGTGCAGTGGTACCAGTTATGTTCGCCCTGATTGGTGGCGAGCAACTTTCACGGGGACGTTGGATCGGCGTTGTCATCGCGCTAGCTGGCGCTTTCTGCGCAAGCGGTCCAGAGATTTCGCAAGGCTTTCCGCTAAAACCTGTTGCTTTAGCTTTTGGCGCTGCCTTTGGTTTTGGAACTGCACTAACTCTGATGGGAATCGGTTCTGACTCAAGTGCGTTGATGACGATGGTGACGATGCGTGCAACAACTGCGCTCTTCACGATTGGGTTAGCACTTAGGTTTCGAACTACGGGTGGTTTTAGTATTAAAGATGCGCCATCTCTTATTTTCATCGGTGTGGCTGATTTTCTGGCCAACTTCACCCTTGGACTAGCTACCCAAGAAGGTTTAGTTTCATTAGTTATGGTGCTTGGTTCACTTTATCCAGTGGTCACGGTTTTACTTGCTTTCAAGTTGTTGCACGAACGTCTACATAAAGTGCAATATGTAGGTGTTTTTTTAGCCGTATCAGGAGTCGCAATTCTTTCTGCGTTTTAAAACTAGTTAGTGGCAGTGTAGAAAGTCGTATCGTCTTCAACGCGTTCTGTTACCGCGGAAAACTTGCCAAGTAATTTTTTGAAATCTACTGGATCTTCTCCATCAATAACTTTGGTAACGCTTAACTCGAGGCGATCAACTTTCTTAGCTGCAATTAACTCTTCAATAATTGAAACACCTGACTCGATCACAATGGTTTCACCAAATAGTCGTTGCGCTCTTGCTAGCGCCTCTACCGGATCACAATTCCACCAGTGCGCCATTCGGTTATTGGCGATGGGATTAAGCATCGACTTAGACACCACAACTACCGGAACCGGCGTCTTTTGGTAAGGCTCATTTCGCGCAGTGTTTCCACCGATCAGCAAAGCATCGGCACTTCGGCGGCGAGCTAAGAAGGCACGACGGTCTGCTGCACTAGAAACTCCAGCTGATCGGCCATCTTTACTGGTGGATCCATCGGAACCAACTACAAGTGAGGCGATTACAGGCACGGAGAAAAGGTAGGGGGTTACCGTCGATTTTGCGGGTAGATTTTTGAGTGTCTGGCCTCAATTTTCTCTAAACACCTAAGAATTCTTAATGTCAGTGGTGTTCTCTACTCTAAAGAACATGATCATTGACTGCGATTCTTGTTCCCTGCGAGATTTGGCTTGTAAAGATTGTGTAGTTTCTTTCTTTCTTAATAAAGCCGAAGAGAGCGTTGCGCTAACCACTCAAACTACTGATGCAATCGAGTTGCTTTCATCTCGTGGAATAGTGCCGCCGCTTAGATATCTTGCCTAGGATTTCGTGAGCAAGTGGATTAATTGTCACAATCGAGTATTTTTCATGTGAATTCGCTGAATTCGAGCAGATTTCTGAGCCTAGATTGTGCTTTTAGGCATTTAAGTGCGGTTTGAGGTTGAGAGGCTTATCTGGGCACCGATAACCTCTTCTCCATGTCAGGCAAAGGTTTACGAAGCGCGCTATCTCGAAGCGCAGCCGTAGTCACATCGATAGTTGTGGCAAGCGGATTATTCGCTCCCGTTGCTAAAGCGGCCCCAACGCTCTCGCAGATTCAAGCACAAGTTCGCCAACTCGAAGAAGATGCGGCAGCGGCAGCCGAGGGAGCACAGGCAGCGAAAGTTCAATTAGCAACGCTAACGAAAACTCTAAACGGAATTAAGCAAGAGGCCGCGGCGCAGGGTGAAACTGTTGCGGCTCTAAAAAAATCTTTGGGAACTATTGCGATTGAGCAATATAAAGCTGGGGGTTTAAGCCAAGGTTTAGAACTTTTGTTTTCGGCAAACCCAGAGTTGTATTTAAGTTCGGCTGGTTCACTTGAATCAATCACACGCGCAAAGAGCACGCAATTGCGAAAATACGAAGCCGCACAACAACGTCTTAAGGCAACTTCACTGACTGTCAATGACAAACTAGCTTTGGTTAAAGCTGCCCAAAAGAAATTTGCCCAAAAGTCTGCCCAAGCCAAAGCCAAGCTAGCAAGTGCCGAGAAAATTCTGGCAAAACTAAAGAAGGAAGACCGAGCTCGCTTGGCCGCGCTTGCTGCGGCCGAAGAGGATGCCGATCAAGCTTCATCGAAAGCTTATGCAAGTAGTGCCGGGGCTATTTCTGGTCGAGCCGGTATCGCAATTAGATACGCGCTGAAACAGATCGGTGATCGCTACGTCTTTGGTTCAGCTGGCACGGTTACCTGGGATTGTTCTGGTTTAACTATGCGTGCCTATCAAGCAGCTGGCGTATCGCTTCCTCATTCTTCAGCCGCGCAATCGCGTTATGGCCGAAGAGTTTCGTACAGTTCAGCCAGACCGGGAGATTTACTCTTCTACGGACGGCCGATCTCACATGTGGCAATTTACTTAGGCGGCGGCAAGATGGTTCACGCGCCGCGTCCAGGTTCTCGAGTGAAAGTTGTTTCTAACGCGTCGACAGCATTAGGGCGCAAGAAGCTTGTTGCTGTCCGCCGGTTCTAGCGATGCTCAAGACGACGCTTTTCATAACTAATGACTTCGGCCCCAGAGCCGGGGGAATTGAAACCTTTGTACATGGACTTATCGAGCGATTACCCAAAGATTCAGTAATTGTTTACACCAGCGCACAACCTAACGCCGAAAAGTTTGATGAAGCGTGGTTGAAGAATTACGGCGTTGAGGTAATTCGCGACCGCAGCAAAATACTTTTGCCGACACCGCGTGTGATTAGGAATTGTCAGAAGATTATTCGGGATCGAAAATTAACCAGAGTAGCTTTTGGTGCAGCGGCACCACTCGGGGTTATGGCCCGAGCAATGCGAAAAGCTGGTGGCCAAAAGATCGTGGCCCTTACTCATGGTCATGAGGTGTGGTGGGCAAAAGTCCCACCTTTCTCGTTAGCCATTAAATATATGAGTAGAGATCTCGATGCAATTACCTATCTAGGTAGTTACACTAAAAGTGAAATAAGTAAAGCGCTAAAGAAAAATGATGAGAGCAAATTAGTTCAGATTGCTCCCGGTATTGATGTCGAACATTTTGTTCCGATCGACGCAAGTCGATTACGAGCTGAACTTGGGCTTGAAGATAAATCGGTAATCATCAGTGTCGGTCGCTTAGTTCATCGCAAAGGTCAAGATAAGTTGATTGCGGCGTTACCTAAGATCAAAGCGATGGTACCGAATGTTCATTTGGTGTTAGTTGGCATTGGTCCACACCAGAAATATTTAGAAAAATTGGCTAAGAAATTACAGATATCTGACTGCATAACCTTTATCGGGCGAATTAACTATGCCGAACTTCCCAGGTACATCTGCCTAGGAGACATTTTTGCGATGCCGTCACGCTCACGTTTTTTTGGGCTAGAAGTTGAAGGCCTTGGCATTGTTTACCTTGAAGCCAGTGCCTGTGGCCTGCCTGTTGTAGGCGGAATGTCCGGGGGAGCACCCGATGCAGTTTTAGCAGGCGAGACCGGCGTAGTAGTTGATGGTACTAATTCCGATGAGATTGCCACGGCTTGTATTGAATTGCTAAATAATCCAGAGCTATGTGCACTGATGGGTTCCAACGGTAGAGAATGGATTATCGAAAATTGGCGATGGGAAATTTGGGCGACAAGGTACGCAGCGCTACTCGCTTAGCCAAGAATTTTCTCGCGCAATCGCAACAGCAGATAATCGATTGTTAACTTCAAGTTTGCGATAAATATTCGTTAGGTGCGTTTTTATTGTTGCTTCACTTAAATACAGTGATCTTGCTATATCTTTAGTGCTTTTGCCAGTAGCTAAAATATAAAGTACTTCTAACTCTCTTGAACTCAAACTAGGTAACTGTTCCTTAGCTTTAAGAGCTTTTTGTAATCCGGTGGCGGTAAAACTAAGAGGTGTAATCAACGCTCGTTCTAGCGTCGCTATCACTTCAGCAATCGGGGCACTCTTTAAAACGAAACCACTGACTCCGGCTGCGAGTGCGGCAAGCAGCAATACAGGTGCGTCGTTTAAGGTCAAAATTACAATTCCAATGTCATTGGAAATTCCTCTAGCCCAAGTTGCAACTTCAAAGCCGCTTCCATCTGGCAGATTTAGATCGAGCAGAATCAGCTTTGGATTAGTTCGGGCTATTTGCGCGATAGCTTCATTCTTGCTTGCAGCAACTGCACAGATAGTGAAACCAGCTTTAAGGAGTGCTTGTTCTAACCCAGCACGAACTATCGGATGATCATCAACGATTAGAACGCATCGATTCAATGTGGAATCGTTACTCGAATCAAGAGACCGGGTTTTAGTCTAATGAATTCAATTTGCCCAGAAAGTTCTGCAATCGCTTCGGCTACGCCGATTAGACCAAAATGCTCGAGCTTCATTTCAACGCCGCCTATCCCGTTGTCGCTTACTTCGATAACAGTTTGAGCCTGCTCTGATCGGGTTTGAAGATTAATCAGGATAGCCCCAGAGTGCTTTTCCGCATTGCGCAACAGCTCAATGACTATTGGTTGAATAGCTCGATCTAGCGAGGTGGCTAAGTCGAGTATGCCAAGACGATCACCACAAATCTGCGCAATCTGATCTTCAAAATCAGGCACCGAGTTGCGAAGATCTAGAATTTCTTTTCTCACCTTCTCGATGAGCGCAGTTACCGAAAACCGAAGTGTGCGCAATTCGGCACGAGTTGAATTGGGTAGTTCCGGTGCCCCCAGTGACTGATCTATCGCATATCCCAGCGCAACCAGATCTTGAGCAATTCCATCGTGGATGTGGCGGGCCAGTTGGTTAGTGCCCCCGTTACTCAATTAATCCTTTTCATAAAGCGCTTCGATATCGGTGGCAAACTCTTGAGCAATCACATGACGCTTAACTGAGAGTTTTGCAGTTAGTTGTCCGCCGGCGATTGTGAAATCGGTTGTCAGAATTCTGAACTTACGGATTGACTCAGCTTTACTGACAGCTTTGTTCGCTTCATCAACTGCAGTTTGAATAACACTAATTAGTTGTGGATCAACGGCGAGGTCAGCCATTGATGCGCCTTGTTTCTTGTTAGCAACAACCCATGACTTTAGTGAATCTTGATCTATTGTGATCAAAGCACCAATAAATGGACGAGCATCTCCAACGACTACACATTGGCTCACAAGTGGGTGAGAACGTAAGCGATCTTCAAGAACTGCAGGGGCAACATTCTTGCCACCAGCGGTAACGATTAATTCTTTTTTGCGGCCAACGATAAACAAGAATCCTTCATCATCTAATTTGCCGAGGTCACCGGTTTTGAACCAACGATCGCCATCGAAAACTTCAGCGTTTGCTGCATCGTTTTGCCAATAGCCACGCATGACAATTGGACCTCTGATCAATACTTCACCATCATCTGCGATCTTGATTGAAGTGCCTGGAATAGGTTGTCCAACTGATCCGACTTTAAGCGCGGATGTTAAATTCAGAGTGGCTCCAGCTGTTGTTTCAGTTAAGCCATAACCTTCTAAAATCGTGATTCCGGCGCCACGATAGAAGTGGCCTAAACGAGCACCAAGCGGCGCGCCACCAGAAATCGCAGCTTCAACACGACCACCAACTGCGGTGCGGATCTTGGAATAAACCAATTTGTCGAAGAGTGCATGCTTCAAGCGGAGTGATAGTGAAATCTTTTTGCTATCTAAACCTTCGCTATATGCAATTGCAACAGCTGCGGCTTTGCGGAAAATATCACCTTTGCCAGCGGCTTCAGCTTTTGCTTCAGCCCCGTTGTAAATCTTTTCAAAGATGCGTGGCACAGCGAGCACGAAAGTTGGCTTAAACGAAGCCAGGTCAGCTGTTAAGCGACCAACTGGATCACTGCAATGTGCGAGGTGTAATCCAGCAGTGATTGCGCCAATTTGCACCATGCGACCAAAAACGTGAGCGACCGGCAAGAAGAGCAGCGTTGAACCATCTGGTTTCAAGAAGAGATCTTTAGCGCCCTGTACAACATTTCCACACTCAGAAAGGAAGTTGCCATGAGTTAGAGATACCCCTTTAGGTTTTCCAGTTGTTCCAGAGGTGTAAATCAAAGTTGCCAAAGTATCTGGAACCAGAGAGTTGCGGCGACGATCAATTTCATCATCACCGATGTGCGCACCTGAAGCCGTTAAAATATCGAGTACACCGTCAGTCATAGTCCAAACATGACGAGTGTGAGCTGGTCTAACTGTTTCGACAAGTTCATGATGAGTTGGTGTTTCAACGATAATTCCAACGGCACCAGAGTCATTAAGAATCCAATCAATCTGCTCTGCTGACGATGTCTCATAAACCGGCACGACAACGCCACCGGCATACCAAATCGCAAAATCTAATATCGTCCATTCATAACGAGTGCGAGCCATAATCGCGACCCTGTCACCAATTTGAATTCCAGCTGCGATCAAACCTTTAGCTGCTGTTCTTACCTCAGTTTCAAACTCACGAGCAGTTACTGGTTGCCAACCCTCGCCAAGCGGGCGAGAAAGCATGATGCGCTCTGGCTCAAACCAGGCGCGTTCGGCTACTAAGTTAGTTAAGTTTCCGGCGGTGGCCGCAGGGACAAGGGCAGGTATCGTCATCTCGTTCATGGGAGAACGCTAGCGTGGCAACTATAAGAAATGGAAGAGGGTAGCCTTTGCGCCATGAGCGAATTAAGCAGCGGAAAAATC
>CAZFZK010000048.1:0-248 GCA_964523605.1 uncultured Candidatus Planktophila sp.
AAAAGTAGGTACGGCAGTTGTTAGTGCACGGCCGTCCTTTTCCCACTTAACGCGACCACCATCTAGAACTCGGACATCTTTTTGACCATAGATATTAAAGATCCAGGCGCCCCAGGCTGCAAACCAGTTGTTCTTATCACCATAGAGAACAACTGTTGTGTCCTCGTCGATGCCAGCTTTTTGGACAAGTGCTGTGAACTTAGCTTGGCTGATGAGATAGACAAAGAATATCTATCTTTAATAAAATC
>CAZFZK010000048.1:258-8913 GCA_964523605.1 uncultured Candidatus Planktophila sp.
GTTCTTGGCGTTGATGATGTCGCGATTTACAGTGTCAACAAGATCTGTGTGCCAAACGAACTTAATTGAATTCTTAATGTGACCACGCTCGTAGATACCTGGCTCGGTGCTAACTTCGATAATGCGCACCTTTGGATTATCAATGTTTTGCTCTAGCCAATCAGGTTGAGCAACTGCGCGAGCTAAATTCTTTGGACGAGCTTCAGCAGGTAGTACACCTGTTGTAGCAACTAGTCCGGAAATAACTGCTCCGACGATTAACTTCTTTGAAACTGACATTATTTTCCTCTGTTTGGTTTGGATAAGTAATTTTCTATTTTTTACTGCAAAAATTTTGAAATGCTAAAAAGTATGAGGAAATCAGCAGCTGGTGCTAGTGACACGGCAGTAGTCAATTATGCGACGTTTAGTGAAGTACATCGTGACTACCTTTCTGATCAATACAATTACTAAATATTAATGTAATGGGCAGAAATATATGTTAAAGAAATTACTTTGTAAAAATGCGAATCAATTGCATTTGCAAGTTTATATTCCGGCTGTTTCTTTGATTAACTTTATTGTGGTTTCGCGATGATTCCACATAATCACATGCGCACAATTTGGCACCCGAATCCATTTTGCATGCTTAGGCAGAACTGATTTTTCTTGAGCTAAATTCTCTGGGAGAGTTAAATCTGAATCACCAAAAACAACAGCGATTTCAACTGCCGGATCTACCTGAGATTCGAATTTTCTGCCTCTGATCCCATCCCATAAAGGTTTGTATCCTTTAGAACGAGCCATTGCAATCACAGAATCTCTGCAGGTTTCGTAACTAAGTTCACGCCATAAGTGAGTGATCTTGCGATAACCAAGCGCCTTTAGCGGCGGCAAATGAAATGCAATTGGCATGAAGAATTGCGAAATTTTAGCCAAAATTCGAGCGTCAATGCTCGGTGGAATCTTCATAGTTGGAGCTTCATGCCATAAACCCGCTGGCGCTAACGCGGTAACACTTGCCACATTTGTTGGCCTAAGGGCCGCCATCTCTAGTGAGATCCAGCCACCTAGTGAGTTACCAGCCACATGCATCTTAAGTACGTTGTGAACATCTTTCATGTGCTGCAAAATTAAATCGCCAAGTGATCGAGGGTCATATCTTTCGTTCTTATCTAAATCAGCTTCCCCATGTCCAGGTAGATCAATTGAATAAACAGTGAAATCTTTTTCTAAGTCCGAAATCAAACTTTTCCAGATAGTTCCAGCCGAGCCTAATCCGTGGACCAGTACAAGGGCAGGATTAGATTCCTTGGTCTTGAATACTGTGGAAGAAATGCTCACTGCGTAATTATGGATGAGAAGTAATAAAAATTCTCTTTTAAGGACTGATCTTTATCGCTTTGCCAGCTTTTTCTTTAATGAATTCGCCGCAAAGATTATTGAACTCACTTTTAACCGGTATCCGAGCCCGGCATACATCGGCAATGCGAATAATCCAGCGATTACTAAAGTCAGAAGTGAAGTAAGTGCATTTGGCTCCCCTGAATTAAACAGATGAGCCAGAAGGTTTGCAATCAATAAGCAAGGTGCAAATGCAATCGCAGAGATGATCAGGATTGAGATGAGTTCTTTTCTAATAGAGAGACTACCAATTCGCTTGCTCAAGAGATATCGCGCTAGAAGAGAACTAGATAGGTACCCAATACCAAAAGAGATCGCTATTCCGACTGTGATCAATCGAATCGGTAGAATGAAATAACTGATACTCGCGCATAAAATGGTCACGACGTTCATTAGCAATGTAATTGCGGCTGGCGTCTTTGTGTCTTCGAATGCATAAAAGCCGCGAAGCATCACGTAAGAACTACAGAATGGGATTAATCCCAGCGCAAAACCAGAAAGAATCATGCCAATCTGGCTGGCATCAGCGTCGCTCGAGCCGGCAAAAATCAAGTGAGCAATCGGCTGACCCAGACATAACATCGCAAATGCAGCTGGAATTATGAGTGAATATAGGTTCAAAAGCGTCTGCTGAATTTCATTTCGAACATCAGAGATCTGCGAATCTGCGGCCAACCTAGAGATCCGAGGCAGAAGCGCCGTTACCAGCGAGACGGCAATAATCGAATGAGGCAAAAGAAAAATGAAATGTGCATTTTGATAAGGAGTAAAGCCAACTCCAACATCTATTCCTGATTCCTTGGCACGAACTGAAGCGGCAGTTGCTAAGTTAACAATTACCATAAAACCAATTTGGTTTATAAGTACAAAAATCATCGTCCATTTAGCAAGATGCGCGGACTTACCAAGTGAAGACCAGTGGAAGTTCGGGCGAAGCTGCACGCCAGACTTGGCAATAACCGGAATAAGAATTGCGGCTTGGGCAAATGCACCAAGTGTCGTTCCAAGACCTAATAGGGCCTTGGCTGAAGTGCTGATTACGCCATCTTTCGCTTCTGGAGCTATCGCAATGAAAGTAATTAGAACGCCGATCACAACCAAGTTGTTCAGAATTGGTGCCCACATCATGGGGCCGAAACTTCCACGCGCATTAGCAATCTGACCAAAGAGCGTGAAGAGGCCTAAGAAAAGTATCTGCGGCAGACAGTAACGAGTAAAGAGAACTGTTAATTCAAATTCATTTTCTAAGCCACTGCCACCAAATTTAGCTGCATAGAGTCGAACTACAAGTGGGGCAGCAATAACTCCAATTGTAGTTGCAACAGCCAAGATCGTGAAGGTTGCTGTCGCTAATTGCGAAACGAAGGAATGGCCACCATCTTGCTTCTTCATCTCGCGCACAATTTGAGGAACGAAGACCGCATTTAACGCGCCGCCGGCAACCAAAATGTATAAAACCGTTGGAATTGTGTTGGCTACTTGAAAAGTATCGCCAACAATTGCGGTACCAAGAGCAGCCACTAACAGTAGATTTCGAGCTAACCCGGTAATGCGAGAGAAGATTGTGCCCACAGCCATGATCGCTGATGACTTTAGAACTGATTGCTCGCTCATATCTCTGGAAATACTTATCTAAAGTTGATCTGATCAAAAGTGGTGGTTGTATAACGAACCCGCACCTTTAACTCATCGCCAGGTTTTGGTTGGTTCGAGCCACTGCAGATCAATAAGGAACACTGCATATGTGGGGATTCTAAGAAATCTAGTGTCTTGCCACCAAGGCGGTATGGGCTTCGCATTTTTCCGAAAGCAGCTTCAAGTGCACGCGCAATAATTTTGACTCGACCTAGTAATGAGTAATCACTTTGCGGTGCTGTTAGGCCGATGCCATGGGCAGTGCCACCACTTGCCACAATTACATTTCCGCGGGCACGCCGTTGCTGATAACCGGCCGTGCCTTGAATATTTCGATTTTCCAGCACTGTTGCAGTTGCTTCAAGCGCTGAATCTGCGCCCAACCAAAGTGCAGTACCAATTCTTTCGCGGAAGACAAGATTGGGAAACTCGCTCTTTACTTGATCGGCGCCTTGTAAATGAGAAATCCAGACGATACTTCCGGCGGGCAAGAGATTAAGTGTGGAACTAATCCACTTGCTATCAATTTTCGCGATTGGAAGATGAAGAGTAAAACCCCGAAGTTTTAAATTGCGATCCTTAATGATTGTTAAAGCGCGATTTAGTTCTGATAGTTCAATACCGTGTCGATTTAGTGGGGTAAGTATTTCAACAATTACATTGACTTTTATATCAATACTTTGCAGATACTCAATGCTTGAAATCGTCTGAATTACTTTTGTATCCGTTAAAGCACCTGAAACTTGGTCAGGTGAGAGCACTACGATTTCGCCAGCAAAAGCTGAACGCACTTTTGCAACCTCACTAGCTAAACCAACTGCGACGGTTTCGATACCCAGTCGCGCTGATTCAGTTGCGAGTAGTTCTAGCCCGAAACCATAGCCATTGCCCTTAATAACTGGCACTAAACCTGGCTTAGCACTGATCATCTTGGTTAGATGCGAACGCCACTTCTGCCCATCGATATTGAGTGAAAGTGGCATAACCGTAGATTACTTGCGAATTCGTAAATATGTCGCGAAGGCGAAGGACCAGAACTTACTTATTGGCTTCTCCCACTCACCAACGAGTTGGCGGGCATATCCACCAGTGCCTACTTTGAATTGGATCAGCCCCACATGAGAGTCATTTGGATCTAAAGTCGGCGTGATTCCGCGTAAGTCATAACAAGCTGCCCCATTTGCCAAAGCATCTTTCATCATTACCCATTGGACTGCATTGCTCCCGCGAGCTTCGCGACCAAAGGCAGATGACGCGCCGTATGAATACCAATAATGATCGCCCACTTGAATTGCAATTGTTGCAGCGATGGTCTGCTCTTGCCATTTGGCCAAGAAGAGCTTTAGATGAACTTGATTTCTATTTAGCTCATCCCACATTCGCTCAAAATATCTAAGTGGTCGGGGAATGAAACCATCACGTTTTGCGGTCTCAAGATAAACCTTGTGAAAATCAGCAAGTTCTTCTTTACTTCCGCGGGTAACTAAGACGCCTTCTTTATCGGCTTTCTTAATATTTCTACGCCAAAGTTGATTAAAGCCAGCTAAAAGACTTTCTTCATCTTGATTTCGTAGGTCAATCTGAAAAACAAAGTTTGGCTGACCTTCGCTAAATCCACTTTCTGAAACAACAGCTCGCCATTTAGCTTTCTGAAAACTTTCGATTGCAGCGCGGCCATTTTCATATTCATCAGTCGCGACAGTACTAAGCAAAGAACTTGCTTGATCTGATGCAAGCGCATTTTTAATTACGCCACTGTCCCAGTCACGAAAAGCTATTGCAGGTCCTACTCGTAATAAGAAGATCTGCTCTTTCTCGGCAAATGCAGTTAGTGATTCAAGTACTTCTTCACTGATTGAAATACTGGGAGAAAAGATTGGTCCTTCAGGAATGTAACCAAAAGATTTTCCAACTTTAGGAAGTGCTCGCGTAAGCAATAACGCCACACCAATTAATGAGCTGCCTTGAAATATGCCAAGAGATTTATTTTTCCAGTCACTTTTGACTGCGCCCCATTCGGGCAATTGCAAGAAAGATGCACTAGATAATTCGGAAATGAAGGTGAGATGGGCTTCTTGCGAGATAGCGCGAATCTCTATTTCCATTGGCTTATCTTACCGATTTAACCAAACCAATGGCATTAACCTTAATAAACCCCGTCGAAACCATGGATTGATCTAACGCCAATTACTCGATAGTTAAATCTTAGATAATTAAATATTGAGAAATTAACAAAAGCTAAAAGGTCGATAACTTTCTCGCGATCTCCAAATAAAGCGGAATTCCAACCAGCAAATTGAACGGGAAAGTAACGCCAATACTCGACATCAGCGCCAGTGGAGCATTTGCTTCTGGTAAGCCCACTGATACTGCAGCTGGGGCCGCAATATATGAAGCACTCGCACTTAGAACGCCCAGAGTTGTGGCACCACCGATAGATAGTCCAACCAAGGTTCCAACGAATACGCCGATGGTTCCGGCCAAAATTGGGAAGATAAGTGCCCATACACCAACTAATGCTCCTACTTTCTTGATTTCGCCCCAGTTACTGCCAGCTAAGTAGCCAAGGTGTAACAAGAACAGGGCCAAGAAACCAGATTGCAAGTCAATGAAAAAAGGTGTGACTCTTTGAAAACCAGCATCACTTGTAATCCCGCCAATTATTAATCCACCGACTAAAAGCAAAATAGTTTTGCCAGTGACAACTTCATGGAGTGTTTTGCCCCATTGCACGCTCTTATTGCGATGCCTAGAACCTAAATAAACACCAACTACTATTCCTGGAACTTCCATGATCGTAAGTAGCGCAGTGGCGAAACCTTCAACTTCTATACCGCTGTTCTCTAAAAAGAGTAATGCTGCCGAGAATGTAACTAGTGAAGTGGAACCATAATGGGCCGCGATCGCACCGCGATCAAGATCATTTATCGCACGAACTAACTTTAGGCTCAGGTAGGCAAGAATCGGAATCAGTATTCCAAGCCCAATGGTCGCAAGAGCGGGTATGGCAAAACTTTCTAGTGAAACATCTCTTAAAGCATTTCCACCTTTTAGGCCAATTCCGAAAAGTAAGAATATTGAGATCATTTGATAGACCTGCTCGGGGATACGAACATCACTCTTTATTCGAGCACCTAAAAACCCAAGGATAAAGACCAAAACTGCCACTGAAGTCAGGTTGGTTATAGCAACTGATGTTGAGCTCACGGTGCCTCCAAAAATTCTCTGCAGGAATATACCAGAAATATATTTCAGGTATCAAATTGCTGGTATAGTGGGTTTATGAAGCCAGCAGCAGAAATCAGTCGAGAGTGGACTTTCCTCTCTAATCATGGGCACGTTCTTGTTCACTTAAGCCGGTATCCGGATTCACGAATTCGAGATATCGCTGAAACAGTAGGGATAACTGAACGAAGCGCGCAGGCTATCTTGGCTGATTTAGAAGATGCTGGTTACGTCAAAATTACTCGAATTGGCCGTCGAAATAGCTACAAGGTAAATACTGGTCTCAAGTTTCGCCACCCGTCAGAGGCGAGTAAGCCAATTAGTTCGCTACTGAAGATTTTTACTTGAACTAATTTTTATTGCCATTTTCTACGCCAAGTGGTTCTTTGCCGGCAGTTATCCGACCCGCGTGTGCTTGTGCCTGTGGGTCACGCATTACCTTGATGTAGCTGGCAACTGTTGAGATAACCAAAATCGCGCCGATCACAGCAAGGCTTACTAGCGTTGGAATCTTTGGGATTTGAGTAAATTCTTCATGTAGATAGGTCATGACCAACTTGACGCCGATAAACATCAAAATTACCGAAAGACCAAGTGAGAGATAAACCAGCTTATCCAGTAAGCCCTTGAGCAAGAAGTAAAGCGCTCGAAGTCCAAGGAGTGCAAAAGCATTAGCTGCGAAAACTAAGAATGGCTCTTGGGTAACACCAAATGTCGCTGGAATCGAATCTAGCGCAAACAAAAGGTCAGTAGAAGCAATCGCAATCATCACCAAAAACATAGGCGTTGCTATGCGCTTACCGTTTAGTCGCGTAAATATCTTTGAGCCATCGTATTCATCAGTCATTGCAATTCGTTTTCTAATGTTTCGAACGAGAGCATTATCTTCTGGTGATGGATCTTCATCCCAGTGCTTGAACAACCCGACTCCGGTCCAAATTAGGATCGCGCCAAAGATTACAAATGTGAAGCTAAAGGCAGCTAGAGCCGCCGCACCAACAGCAATAAATATCGCTCGAAGAACAAGTGCGAGAATCACACCGAACATCAGTACTCGCTGATGGAAAATCGATGGCACTTTGAACTGAGCTAAAATAATTATGAAGACAAATAAGTTATCGACCGATAAAGATTTCTCGACTAAATAGGCTGCAAAGTATTCAGTTCCGAATTGCGAACCTGCCGATTGCCAAACCCAAACACCAAAGGCAATTGCTACGCCGATATAAAAAATTGACCAAAAAGCAGCCTCTTTAAACATCACATTATGAGGTTTACGGCTAACGGTAAGTAGATCAACGACAATTAAGGCGATAATTACGCCGACGACAAGGGCCCAAGTTAAAAGGGTTACATTCATTGTTTTCAAACCTATTCGTTAAAGGGGCAGATACTGCCAAGGTCTCCCTCACCACATAGTGGTCGCAACCCCGGGATATTTCTATCCGTATTGACGGAGGTGCGTTAGCGAGGTACTCCCCTTAACTGAGTGAAAGTCTAAGTCTCGCCTGAAGTCGGCGCAAATCAAAGACCGTTCTTTTTGCGGAAATATGCGACCAAAGCATTGGCATGCCCGTGGCCCATTTCAAACTTCTCTTTCAAATGCGCTACTTGTTCCATGTGGGCGAGCTTGGAAACTTTCTTTAGCTCTTTCATCCAATGATCAATCGACTTTCCATATTTCTTCTCAATTGAAGGAAAGTACGAAGCTGGGCCCATTACTTTTTTCTCAGCCATAGGTTAATTTTAACTGAAGAATTTCGTTTTAACCGGAGAAACTTAAATTAGTCTTTGAATTTACGAATCTCTTGCGGCCATCCGCAAGCCTGAGCAACTTTAGCTCCCCACATTTTTGCTTCTTCTTCGGTAGCCACATTAATAATTGTTAGTCCGCCAATAAATTCACCAGTAGTTGTAATGGGTCCGCCTATTAAACCATTGTCGTCTGATCCAAATGCGAGATGGATTTCTTCTACTAATCCACCAGCAAACACAAGTACGCCGGCATCTTTCATTTCGGCAACTACGGCACGAGCTAATGGGCCGCGTGTTTTATACCATTCAGCAGGATGATCGCCGACCCATTGCTGATTAAAGTAAATTATGTAATTTGCCATATAAAAATGCTACATCACCAAAAGAGGCGAGTGTCCCTACGAGCCGGACCTAAGTTTGCCTAAGAATCTAGAAACTTTCCGAGTGAATCAAAGTAGCTTTCGATTCCTTGTTTCATCAGAACTACTTGTGCCTCTGGCGCTTCACCATATTGATTAAATTTTGACCACGATTTTTCTCCCCGAGCTTCAAATTCAACTGAAATTTGATGGGCCGGGGTGCTGAAATCTTTAAGTGCAAATTCATCCTTAGATTCGGTGTAGTGCATTGAGTGTTCAAATCGCAGATTCTCTTGAA
>CAZFZK010000049.1:0-8886 GCA_964523605.1 uncultured Candidatus Planktophila sp.
GTTGTTAACTGCAACTTGCAACGCCTTGATGGTCCAGTTCGCGGTAACGGAAAAATTATTCAAGAACTTGAATCAATCTTCCGCGGTGCTGGTTGGAACGTACTCAAAGTTGTTTGGGGTCGCGAATGGGATCCACTACTTGCACAAGACCGCGAAGGCGCACTTGTTGATTTGATGAACAAGACTCTCGATGGCGATTATCAAACTTTCAAAGCCGAGAGCGGAAAATTTGTTCGCGATAACTTCTTTGCTCGTGATCCACGCACTGCTGCAATGGTTGCTAACTGGTCTGATGACCAGATTTGGGGCTTACGCCGAGGTGGCCACGATTACCGCAAGTTATTTGCCGCTTACACAGCCGCGATGAATTCAAATGGTCGCCCAACTGTGATCCTTGCGAAAACAGTTAAGGGCTGGACACTCGGTTCACACTTCGAAGGTCGCAACTCAACGCACCAGATGAAGAAGATGTCGATGGAAGATATTGTCGAATTCCGCGATCGGTTAGGAATTCCAATTGCTGATGACCAACTAGATGCGAAGCTACCTCCGTACTATCGCCCAGCTGAGGATTCACCTGAAGCTAAGTATCTGCAGGAACGACGTGCGGCACTTGGTGGTTCGATTCCGTCTCGTCGCAAGATTTCTCGCCCATTGCCACAACCAGATGATTCAGTTTATGAGTCAGTTCGACGTGGTTCAGGTCAGCAAGAAATTGCAACCACAATGGCATTTGTACGTATGCTCAAAGATCTAATCAAGGATCCAGGTCTAGGTTCTCGCTTAGTTCCGATTATTCCTGATGAAGCTCGTACCTTCGGTATGGATTCATTGTTCCCAACCTTAAAGATCTATTCACCAAATGGTCAGAAGTATTTGTCAGTTGACCGCGAATTAATGCTTTCTTATAAGGAATCTACTTCTGGTGTAATCCTGCATGAAGGCATTAACGAAGCTGGTTCGGTTGCATCCTTTACAGCTGTTGGCTCTTCATATTCAACACATGATGAACCGATGATTCCGATCTACATTTTCTATTCAATGTTCGGATTCCAACGTACCGGTGATGCTTTCTGGGCTGCAGCCGATCAATTAGTTCGCGGCTTCGTAGTCGGCGCAACAGCCGGACGCACCACATTAAATGGTGAAGGTTTACAACACGAAGATGGTCATTCACATCTTTTGGCTTCTACCAACCCAGCAATTGTTGCTTATGACCCAGCTTTCGGATTCGAACTAGGTCATATTGTTAAAGATGGTCTACGTCGTATGTATGGCGAAAATAGTGAGAACGTTTATTACTACCTCACCGTATATAACGAGCCATATATGCAGCCAGCAGAGCCTGAAAACCTTGATATTGAAGGCTTATTAAAGGGTATCTACCTTTATGCACCAGCTGAGATTCGCAGCAAGAAGAAAGCTCAAATCTTGGCATCAGGTGTTGGAGTTAACTGGGCTCTTAAAGCCCAGAAACTTCTCGCCGAAGATTGGGGAGTTGCTGCATCAGTTTGGTCTGTTACTTCTTGGAACGAACTTCGTCGCGATGGTTTAGAAACAGATAGCCATAACTTGTTGCACCCAAGTGATAACAAGCAGGCTTATATAACTAAGAAGTTGGCGAGTGCCGAAGGTCCAGTAATTGCGGTAAGCGATTTTATGCGCGCAGTTCAAGATCAAATTGCACCGTGGGTTCCAGGTCAATTCTCTTCACTTGGTACCGATGGCTTTGGTTTATCAGATACTCGCGGCGCACTTCGTCGCCACTTTAAGGTTGACGCTGAGTCAATCGTGGTTGCTACTTTGCAACAATTGGCAAAGCAAGGCGATGTCAAAGCAAAGACGGTTCAAGAAGCAATCGATAAGTATCAGATTCACGATGTGACTGCAGCCGAAGCTGGCAATACCGAGGGTTCGGGTTGATCGGCCGCGTCGCAATCACTGATCTCTCCCCCACAATTTACTTTGGGGGAGAATTTGTCCCTGTTAAAGCAATTGTTAATGAAGAAATTTTAGTAAGTGCAACAGTTGCCGGCGAAGGTCACGACTATCCGCAAGTTCAAGTAGTTACTCGCGATAGTAAAGGTAAAGAGTTATCTCGTATTGCAGCTGTTGAACGAAATCCAGGTACTGATCGCTACGAAGCATTTATTTCCTTGCCGAGTCTAGGTAACTACACATTCGAAATTGAAGCTTCAATCGTTACCCAATATCGAACTGTTACAACTAACTCCCCACAATTTCCGGTCTATGTAGAACGCGAACGCGCGTTAGTCGGTGCTTGGTATGAATTTTTCCCACGCAGTGAAGGTGCCAGCATCAATAAAGACGGCACCTACACCAGTGGAAATTTCGGCACTGCTGCCAAGCGCTTAAAAGCAGTAAAAGATATGGGTTTTGACGTCCTATATATCCCGCCAATTCATCCAATCGGTATCTCTCACCGCAAGGGCCCAAACAACACTCTGACTGCCGGACCCAACGATCCAGGTGTTCCATGGGGCATCGGTAATTCTGAAGGTGGCCACGATGCGATTAATCCAGCACTTGGCACTATGAAAGATTTCGAAAGCTTCGTAAAAGAGGCAAACAAGTTAGATCTTGAAATAGCTCTCGATCTAGCGTTACAAACTTCACCAGATCATCCTTGGGTCAAAGAGCATCCAAAGTGGTTTAACTACCGAGCCGACGGAACTATTGCCTACGCTGAAAATCCCCCAAAGAAATATCAGGATATCTACCCGATTAACTTTGATGACGACTTTGATGGTCTCGTCAAAGAGGTTTATCGAATTTGTGAACTTTGGATTAGCAAAGGAGTCACAATTTTCCGAGTAGATAATCCGCATACCAAGCCAGTTATTTTCTGGCAGACCTTGATTTCTAAAGTTAATGCTAAGTATCCCGAGATTGTTTTCTTAGCAGAAGCGTTTACCAAGCCGGCGATGATGCACGCTCTTGGCAAAGCTGGTTTTCAGCAGTCATACACTTACTTCACTTGGCGCACTACTAAAAATGAGTTAACCGAATACGGCAATGAAGTTTCACATCAAACAAGTGCGTTCTTCCGCCCTAACTTCTGGGTCAATACGCCAGATATTTTGCCGTTCCATCTGCAAAGCGGAAACCCAGCAATGTTCGCGCTCCGTGCGGTTCTCGCATCAACGCTGACTCCTTCTTGGGGTATGTATGCCGGTTATGAATTATTTGAACACAGAGTATTAAGTGAAGGCCGCGAAGAGTATTTGGATTCGGAAAAGTATCAAATAAAGGTACGTGATTGGGATGGTGCTAAGCAGTCTCTTGTGCCGCTAGTTACAAAGTTAAACAAGATCCGAAAAGCTAATCGCGCATTGCAACGTCTGCGCAATTTGTATTTCCACCACACTGATAATGAGGCCATAATCGCTTATTCCAAGCGTGATGGTGACAATTTAGTACTTATTATTGTCAATCTCGACCCTTCTAATGCTCAAGCCACTGTGGTTCACTGGAACATGGATTTACTCGGGCTTACTGGCGATTCATTTGTGGTTGATGACCAAATAACCGGCAATTCCTTCAGCTGGACCCGTGACAGTTTTGTCAGTCTTGATCCACGTGCCGATTTCAACAATGTGGCTCATATTGCCGTGGTGCGGATCCCGTAACTAATGAAAATTTTTCGTCGCAAAACTCAGGTGGTACCTAATCAGCCTGGTGCGTTGGGCGAACTTGATCTTTACTTAATTGCCGAGGGTCGCCATGAAGAACTTTGGAAAGTCTTAGGTGCTCACGTCCAACGTGATGCTGACGGAAATTTACTAGGTACTTCTTTTGCGCTCTGGGCCCCCAACGCTCGTGATGTTAGTTTGATTAGTGATATCAACTACTGGGATCGCAATACACATCGAATGTGGCGCATTGAAAATACTGGAATTTGGCAGATCTTTGTGGCCAACTTAGCACCAGGTACTAAATATAAATTTGCCGTGCATACTAATGATGGTAGATGGGTTGACCATGCTGATCCGCTTGCCCGTGCTACCGAGATTCCGCCATTGACTGCATCTATTGTCGAAGAATCAAGTTACCAATGGAGTGATGAAAATTGGATTTCAGAGCGAAGTAAGTTTGAATCATGGCGTAGTGCAGTTTCAGTTTACGAAGTACACCTTGGTTCTTGGAAACTTGGTTTAAATTATCGTGATTTAGCGACTGAGCTTGTTTCCTACTTAAAGGAAACTGGTTTCACCCACGTTGAATTCTTACCTGTAATGGAACATCCATATGGTCCTTCTTGGGGTTATCAAGTTACTTCCTTCTTTGCCCCATCTTCACGCTTTGGTTCACCTGATGAATTTAAATATTTAGTAAATGCTTTGCACGATGCTGGAATCGGCGTGATTCTCGATTGGGTTCCGGCGCACTTCCCGAAAGATGAGTGGGCGCTAGCTAAATTCGACGGAACTGCTCTTTATGAGCATGCCGACCCTCGTTTAGGCGAACATCCAGACTGGGGTACTTTGATCTTTAATTTCGGCCGTAATGAAGTTCGCAACTTCATAGTGGCCAGTGCTTTGTATTGGTTAACTGAATTCCATATCGATGGCCTACGTGTAGATGCGGTTGCTTCGATGTTGTATTTGGATTATTCACGAAAAGCAGGTGAATGGATACCAAATCAATTTGGCGGACGTGAGAATCTAGAAGCGGTTAAGTTATTACAAGAAGCTACATCTACGGCATATCGCACGCATCCAGGAATCATGATGATTGCCGAAGAATCAACTGCTTGGCCAGGTGTAACCCGAAGTACTGATTCTGATGGCATCGGATTTGGCTTTAAGTGGAACATGGGCTGGATGCATGACACTTTGGAATACCTCCAACGCGATCCGATACACCGCGTGCATCATCATAATGAAATTACTTTTTCAATTCTTTATGCCTGGTCTGAAAACTTCATGCTGCCACTTTCCCACGATGAAGTAGTACATGGCAAAGGTTCCTTGGTAAATAAATTCCCAGGTGACCGTTGGCAAAAGCTTGCGACACTACGTGCGCTCTACGGATTTATGTGGGCGCATCCTGGAAAGAAATTGCTTTTCATGGGTCAAGAATTTGCCCAAAATGATGAGTGGAGCGAATCCGCTGGATTACAGTGGCACTTAACTCAATATGATGAACATCGTGGTGTAGCTAAAGCAATTTCTCAGATCAACAACACTTATAAATCCACTCCAGCTTTATTTGAGAAAGACACTTCGCCCGAGGGATTTTCTTGGTTAGTTGGAAACGATGCTGCAAGCAATGTATTGGCATTTACTAGATGGGCCGATGATGGTCAACCTCTAGTTTGCATTACAAATTTCTCGCCAGTGCCGCATGAGAACTATCGCCTACCAATGCCAAAGGCTGGCACATGGTGCGAAGTTCTAAACACTGATGATTTAGCATTTGGTGGAAGTGGTGTTATTAATCAGCCAATCAAAATCGCCGATGGTTCTGATTTAGTAATTACCTTAAGAGTTGCCCCGCTTGCAACCCTCTGGCTGAAATTAGCTTAAAAAGCCTACTTTTCGTCTGCTTGCCCTTTGGCATTACCGCTTAACAACGCCTTTGAGAAGAGCGGAACAGATAGCGCCATTACTGCTGGAATCAAGAAGGCAACTGCAAGAGAAGTGAACTGCGCGGTCCAGGCAATTACCCATTTGCCACAAAAAATAAGGAAATTATTAATCAAACCGACTTGGCCAATTACTACTGCACTTGGAAATTCGCTTCTGGCGCTTGCTGCATTGAAGAAACTTGGAGTTAGGAAGGAAGTGCCCAGACCAGCAACAAAACAACCTAATGAGAATAATCCAAACGCCCAGTATTTATGGGTGTCGCCAAACGTAATTGATGCAATAACACCAACTAGGAAAAAGCTGCCGCCTGTTATTGCTCCAATATTTGCCGCTCTGTTAATTGGCATTCTTGTAATAATTTTTGAGATGTTTAGTCTGCCCACAATCAAAGCGCTCATAAAAAGAATATAAGGCAAAGTTATAAGTCCACCTTCAATCTTTAAGTACTCACGTCCAAAAATATTTGACCAATCACCCATTGAAATCTCAAGAAAAATAGCACATATCATTCCGCCAGCTATGAGACGATCAAAGCGAAATGAAGAAAAGACTCGCTTTACTGAGTAGTGATCATCTTCGAGTTGTGGTGGCAGAGAAATTGAGCGGAACCGATTTATATATTTTATAGTTAGCAAGAAAACTAAGAGATACACGATATCTAATTGAATCACAGCAGAGACCCGACCAATCAATAAACCCGACACAATACCCGTGATAACCGCGCCTAGCGCCCAAATGCCATGTAGTTTCACAATGATTGGCTTTATAGATCGAGTTTGGCTATCAAAAGCTTGGCTATTGACTGAAATATGAAAAGCCGAGATTGAAAATCCCACCAAGATATTTACTGGAATAAATATTAAGCTAGAAGAGATGTTAGCAAGCAGAATGAAACCTAAATAAAGCGTGCACGTGCTAGCAATCAATACCTTGTAGCTACCTAGTTTGTGCACGATATGGCCTACGGTAAGTAAGCTGATAAAAGCGCCAACATTTCCTAGACTGATAATTGAGCCAAACTGCCCGTTTGTCAGGCCAAGCCGATCTTTAATATCTGGGAATCTAGGGATCCAAGACATGATGCCGAAGCCGAAAAGAAAGAAGAGCTTAGTTAAAGTTTTGAACTCGTCTTCAGGAGTTATGACTTGTTTATTCATTCATTCCTTTAGAAGAGCGCACTTGCCAGAGAGGTGCGTGCAACTTTGAGCCGTGGGTCGGCCGGATCAACCAACTGAAAAAGTGCCAATAAGTGGTCCTTAGCAGCAGTGCGATCAGCTCCCGCAAAGCGACGGACGCAATCGAGTAATCGATTAAAGGCAGCATCTAAGTCTCCGCTGATAACTTCTAAGTCAGCGCAATCCAATTGAGCTTTTACATTATCTGGTTCAGATGCAGCTATCGCAGTTACTAGTTTGACTTCAAGTTTTTCAGTTCGAATTAATAACTCGGTTTGGGCTAAACCTAACTTAGCTAAAGAATCATTCGGCTTGCGACTTAACAACTTTTGATATGCGACTTTAGCAATTTCGTATTGACCAGACTCAAGGGCAGCGAGTGCCTCATCTTCTTCGGGTTCGATAGTTTCAACTGGTGCAGTGCCAATACCTTGTTCTGCCGCCAAAGTGAGAACTTTATCGATAACCATTTTAATTTGATTTTCTGGATAGCTCTGATCAAATAGCGGTACAGGTTGTTCGGCTATCAATGCAACGGCATAAGGTACATTTTTGGTTTGCAGAGCTTGTGCGACTTGAGGTTGAGTATCGGCATTAATGCTGCCCAGCTCCCAAGCTCCATTAGCGCTCGCTTCTAATTTACTTAGGGTTTCTAACGTTGCCATTGATTCTGGACTGCGAGGTGACCAGACCAACAAAATAACTGGTTTAGTGCGCGAGAGTTCAACAGCTCTAGCTGCAAAATTTTCAGCTGTGATTTCATAATTTGCAGCAATGGCATTGGTGGCTTGGGCTGGCTTTGTAAGCGAACTCAAATCTACGGCTCGACCGAAATTAGGTGGCAAACTCATTGCTAAATCATTCCACTAAATCGATGCCGGAATCACGCCGATAAGGCAGGACCTCTGAAATATACGTTTTACAGGCTAAATCTAAGCCCACATCATGGCCAGCAGCTTCACTTAAATACCAACGGTGTTCAAGGACTTCGTGGAATAACTGAGCCGGCTCGACCCGACCTAAATGCTCGGGTGGAACTGAATTTACGATTGGATTGAAAACTTCAGTGAGCCACTTAAAAGCTGTTTCATTAATGGGTGTTGCAGCAGATGCTTCTCGGGCGCGATAACGATCGAAGGAAGCCAAAATTCGCTTTGCTTGAAGCTCTTCGGTTTCAAGGCCCATAAGTTCGCGCAATCGATTAGTGTGATATCCAGCTGCAACTAGTTTTGGTTGAAACTTTAATACTTTATTGTCGCCATCAATTGCAATTGAAACTTCTTCAACTGCAAAACCTAAGTCATGCAATTGGCGCATAGCACGTTCAACTGCACGACGATCAGTTGGGTCCAACGATTGCGGATCACGTAACGCTGCCCAAAGTCGCCGATAACGTTTCATGACCGCGTCACTTGCGCGAACCGGATCCATGCCTGGGTAAAGAACTCCAGAGAGTGCTAAATCCTCTAACTCGGCAGCAACATTAAAGTGCGCTATTTCTAAATCATGTTCGCGCTGACCATCACTTAAAGTTTTCTGAAACTCGCCAGTTTCGGCATCCACTAAATAGGCAGCAAAACCTTCGGCATCGCGGCGGAATAGCGTGTTAGAAAGCGAGCAGTCACCCCACCAGAATCCAAGCAAATGCAATCTGACCAGCAAAAGCGCTAACGCATTAGCCATATTCAAAATGTCATGTGATGAAAGAGCGCCAGAAAGTACAACTCGATATGGCAATGAATATGGCAAGAATCGAGTAGCTAATACACAAGGCAAATCCTCGCCATTAATGTCTTTGCGACCTTCTACAACGGCGATGGGATCAACGCTGGGAGCTTGTAATCGACGGAGTTCGCGTAAAGCGGAATACTCACGATTTGCAAATTCAGAAACTGTCTCTTTCACCGCGTAAATTTCGGCGTCGGGTTCTTCATTAACCCGAATCAAGCGAACTACGTGACGCGAAATACCGCGCTTTTCAGCCAGAGCCGGATCTTCGGGCCACTCCTCCAGCGGCTGATTCCAGGGCAGACCCGTGATGGCAGCGATCTCTTCGCCAAAGCCAGTGATTCGTAAGGTCATGGGCTCATCTTAGGCAA
>CAZFZK010000050.1:0-7494 GCA_964523605.1 uncultured Candidatus Planktophila sp.
TTATTGGGGCGTTATGCAGGCAATACGAGCGCATAATTCGGCAGCGCTAAGCCCAGACTACTTGTGGCGCGGCTTGTGATGGTGGAGCGCTCCAGCAATACCAGCCGGGTTCAGGACAACCGTCAGAATCAGCAAAATCCCAGAAACCATTGCAGGCAAGTAGTTTCCGATTTGCGGAGCTAGTTCCCAACTTCCAGTTATTTTCTCAATTAGATCAGGCAAGAAAACAACAAGTGCTGCGCCGATAAATGCATCTTGGATGCTTCGTAACCCACCGAGAACGGCACCAGTTAACAATGAAAGTGAAAGTGAAATTGGATAAACGCTAGGACCCACAATTCCGCGAAGACCATACATAGCACCAGCTAAGCCGGCGAAACCTGAAGCAACAACAAATGTAAAAATCTTTATCCGCTGCACATTAACACCGGTGAGCGAAGCTGCGATTTCGTGATCACGAACTGCGCGCCAGCTACGACCAGTTCGAGACTTGAATAAATTTAAGGCTAAGTAAAGAGCGATGGTCGCAAAAGGCAGAGTTGCAAACAACTGCCATTGTTCATAACCAATCTCGCCAAGCGAGCTAGATAACCACTCTGGTGGATTTCCAAAATCGACACTTAGTCCGACATCGCCACCGAAAACCGATTCAAATCGAGTGGCTAAAGATGGAATCGCAAGTGCGATCACCAAAGTGGTTCCGGCCAAATATGGACCGGACAATCGAGCTGAAGTAATTCCTAAAATCCAACCCGCAACTAATGAAGCTAAGACTGCGATAATTATTGATTGCCAATAATTTAAATCTAAATTCAATACAGCTAAGGCGCAGGTGTAACCGCCCACTGCCATTAGCGCACCTTGGCCAAGTGAAATTTGGCCAGATAGTCCAGTTAAGAAAGTGATCGATAAAATACCGATGAAGTACATCAAAACCACTGAAAGTTGACCTTGGTTGTAAGGATCAAAAACTTTTCCTAAGTAAAAAATTACTGCGAAGAATATAAGTGACTTAATGGCATTGCCTGTTTGAAGGTGCTTAAACACGTCGCACCTCTTTGCTGCCAAGAATGCCTTGCGGACGCACTAACAAAACAATTAAAAGAAGTGCCAAGATCGCCAAGAAAATATCAGACGGTGAGCTGTAGACGTTTACGAATGAGATAACTAGTCCCAAGATAAAGCCACCAAGCACTCCGCCAGGCAAGCTATCCAGGCCGCCAATCACCGTTGCGGTAAAGCCAATAATTAGAATCAAATCCAGGGTATTTGGTGAAAGGTTGGCATTAGGAGTTACTAATAAACCTGCAAGAGAGGAAGCAGCACCCGAGATCGCCCAACTTATGGTTCGGACCGATCCAGTACGAATTCCACTTAAGCGGGCAACTTCGGGGTTAAGCGCACTTGCTCGCATTGCCAAACCCATGCCGGTTTTTTGAAAGAAAATAGTTGTAATTACTAAAGTTACAAACACAATACTGATTACAAATAAATCAAATGCAGTAAACGGCATCACGGTACCAGCAATAGAAAGACCCAGAGTATTTACCGGGGCGGGAAACCCTCGTTCTTCGGCTGCCCAAATCATGCCCGCAGCTGATTGCAAAATTCCTAGAATTCCGAGCGACGCAATTACTGGAACCGTTGCACGCATTGCAGGGCTAGCCAAAATTGCGGAGCCACGTTTTCCCGATAGTGGTCGCATGACCAGTAGATCAACGACTGCGCCAAGTATGGTGCCAACAATTAGCGCGACGAAAAAAGCTATCCAGTAGGAATACTCATTCATAATCAAGGTTGATGCAACATAAGTACTAAACATGGCTTGACCCATTTGGGCAAAATTAATTACGCCGGCGCCGCGCCAAACGAGTACCAAGCCAAGAGCAACAAGTGCATAGATCGCGCCACGAGAAGTGCCCGCAAAGACTGCCGATAAGAATTGATCCATGGTGCTACCTCTTAATATCCCAAGTAAGCAGCGCGCAAAGATGCATCTGCTTTTAATTCGGCGGCCGGTAAATTAGCGACAACTTTTCCAAGCGAGAGTAAAACTCCAAAATCGGCAACCGCGAGAGCAGTGTTGGCATTTTGCTCTACTAACAAAACAGTTAGGCCACTCTTTCGGCAAAGATCGTTTACGGTTTGAATAATCTGCTCAACCACAAGTGGTGCCAAACCAAGGGACGGCTCATCCAAAAGCAAAAGTTTTGGGCGTGATACCAATGCGCGACTAATGGCCAACATTTGACGTTCGCCACCTGAAAGAGTGCCCGCCAATTGTTTGCTGCGCTCTGCTAAACGCGGGAATAACTCATATACCTCTTCGATAGCTAGCTTTACATCGCTGCGATTCTGGCGACGACGAAACAGGGCACCCATTTCAATATTTTCAGCAACGGACAATTGAGAAATAACTGCATGGCCTTCTGGAACATGGGCAATGCCTGATCGCACAATAGATTCAGGTGCTTTACCAATTAAGGATTTTTCTGCCCAAGATATTTGACCGCTCTTGGCGCGCTCTAGACCTGAGATGGTGCGCAATAAGGTGCTCTTGCCAGCACCATTAGCGCCAATCACCGTTGTGATTTTGCCTTCGACGGCAGTAAAAGAAACTCCGTCAAGAGCGCGAACTGCTCCGTATTCCGTTACTAGATTTTCAATCTTAAGCATGAGATCCGCCGATTTCCTGCCCATCAACATTTGTACCTAAATATGCAGCAACGACGGCAGGATCGCGCTTTACGGTGTTGAAATCACCGCTAGCGATTACTTTGCCAAAGTTAAGAACATAAACTTCATCGGAAATATCTCTGACGAAATCAACGTGGTGTTCAACAATTAAAATTGCACATTGGCGTTTCAATTGTTTAATCAGCGCTGCTAACTGATCAATTTCATCTTGGCCAAGTCCAGCAGCTGGTTCATCTAGTAGTAGTAATTTTGGCTTCATCACTAATGCGCGCGCAATAGCAACGCGCTTTGAATCCGGATAAGTCAATTCGGTTGGTTCTAAAAATGCTGTGTGTGCTGCTCCTGCCCAAGCAAGTGCTTCATGAGCGCGCTCTTCTAATTTCTTCTCAAATTTCGGTGAGAACCCCAACATATCGCGAATAAAATTAGATTTGTTATGCGAATCAGCACCCATCATTACATTTTCTAAAACGCTTAATCCGCTAAACAAACCAACACCTTGTAATGTGCGCGCTATTGCCAGCTTTGCAAGTTCGTCAGGTTTTGGCCAATCGATATTCTTGCCTTCAAATGAAATCGAACCACTTTGGGGTTCTACTAATCCAGAAATTGCATTAAAGATGGTGGTTTTGCCAGCGCCATTTGGCCCAATTAAGCCAACCACTGAATTTGGTGCAACCTTTAAATAAACATCATCGAGAGCAGTTAATCCGCCAAATTTAACGGTTAGACCAGCGATGGAAATTAGGTCAGTTTGCTCACTCATGAGAATAGATTCTAGGTACTCGCGGCCCAATTCTGGTGGTCATTTCATAGTTAATGCTGCTACTTGCTAGACCCCAATCTTCGGCAGTGAATTCACCTAACGCTCCGTTATTAAAGATAACTACATAGTCACCAGCTTTTGCAGCGGTTTCCGGGCCCAGATCTACTACAAATTGATCCATGGAGATTCGACCAATAATTGGGCAACGTTTTCCTGCGAAAAATACGCCAGCAGATTTAGCTATCCGCGGAATTCCATCGGCATAACCCATGGCAACTACACCTAAAAAAGTTTCACGAGAAGTTGATTCAGTTGCGCCGTAACCAACCGGAGAATTGGCTGGGACTTTTTTAACTAAATGCAATTTGGCACGAACTTCCATGGCGGCTAGCAAACCGAGTGACTGACTAGTTCCGAGATGTTCAAGATCAGGTGTTAATCCATACATAGCAATTCCAGTACGAACAAGATCGAAACTCGCACTTTGATTGGTAATTGTTGCCGCAGAATTGGCCAGATGTTTAATCGGTGGATTAATTCCAATCGCAGCTAAATCTGCAATCGCCTCATTAAATTTTGCTAATTGATCTTGATTCTGTTTCTCATTTACTTCATCAGCGCGAGCGAAGTGCGAGAAAATTCCGACAATTTCAACGTTACTGAAATCTGATCGTAGAAACTCTGTCCACTCATCTAGAAATCCACCGCGAGTCATTCCGGTATCTACTTCAATATGAATTCGAGCGCGCTTACCAGTTGCGACAATCTCTTTGAAAATATCCAACGATGGAATTGCTAAATCAATTTGCGCGTCAATGGCAGCTGCATAATCTGAACCAGGTGGAACTAGCCAAGCTAGGATCGGCGCTGTAATTCCTGCAACTCGCAGTGCACGTGCTTCTTCAACAAGTGCCACACCGAGCCAAGTAGCACCCGCGCTGATTGCGGCATTAGCTACCGGGACTAAGCCATGACCATAAGCATCTGCTTTAACTACAGCCATAAGTTCGGTGCCGCAAGTAGCTTTTAACTTCTTAACGTTTGCCGCAATAGCAGTTAAATCAATACGAGCTTCAGCGCGATTGCTCATTAGCGCTCCACGATCACAAAGGCAGAAGCGATACCAGCATCGTGGGAAAGCGATAAGTGAACGGCAGCACCATCTACTAATTCTGCGATCTCACCGCGGAAGAGAAAAGCCGGTTTACCGCTCTCTAAATTAATCACTTCGGCATCATGCCATGGCAAGCCTTTTCCGGCACTTAGTGCTTTTGCCAAAGCCTCTTTTGCCGCAAAGCGTGCAGCGAGTGAGTGAATTGGCTTGGCTTGCTCGGACAAAGTAAAGAGTCGTTCCTTTAAACCAGAAGTGCGATCTAACGCTTCGACAAATCTAGCGATGTCGACTACATCAATTCCAACGCCTTCAATCATGCTCGATCCTTGCGCGAAGGAATGATTCGGTCAAGAGCTGTCACTGAGATTAAGAGCGCGCCACCGAGAAAAATTCCGCCAAGTAGATCTGAAAACCAATGGGTATTACGGTAGAGCGAAACGCACATAATTGCCGTCGTTACCGAGGAAACCACGGTAATTAAATACTGTGCACTCTTTGGTTTATTCCAAAGGTAGCGATAAACCAAATAAGCAAAAAGTCCCCAAATTAAAATTGCATTAGAAATATGACCGCTTGGAAATGACATGCCGCCGGAATTTAGGAGATCCATATTTAAACGTGGCTTAGTACGCCCAATGTAAAGCTTAAAAACACCGACGACGCCATTTAGGGCAAGAAGGGCTACTAACGAAAGGAAAAATGGTCGATAAGTATTAAATCTTCGCCATAGATAAGCCGACAACAACAAGACGGATACCGCACTTAGTCCGCGAAGCCCCAAGTCATCGATGCGACGCAAAATGAAATAAACCCACTTTGGAAAGAGATACCTATCAAAGGTTGCGATTTTGTCATCGATGGTAATTAGCCAACCTGCAGTTACAACTTGATAAGTTACGAAAAGAAATCCGGACGTAGCAAATGCGGCCCAAGAGAACGAGCGACTTAACTCCTCGCGTTGGTGCGCTTTCAATTTGAGCATTATTCGACCGTTACCGACTTAGCTAAATTGCGAGGTTGATCTACATCATTGCCGCGTGCAATCGCCATTTCGTAAGCAAATACCTGCAGAGGCACGGTTGCTAATACTGGTTGGAAAAGTGCCGGAGCCACTGGAATTCGAATCACATGGGTAGAACCAGTAACTTCGGCACCTTCTTCAGCAATCACAATTACTTGCGCACCACGCGCTTTAACTTCTTGAATGTTGCTTAACATTTTTTCATCGAGAGAATGTTCGTGACCAGTTGGAACAATGGCAATTACTGGAGTTCCTTCTTCAATTAAAGCGATTGGGCCATGCTTTAGTTCGCCACCTGCAAAACCTTCGGCATGCATGTAAGCAAGTTCCTTGAGTTTTAGAGCACCTTCAAGAGCTGCTGGGAACCCAACATTTCGGCCCAAGAACAAAACAGATGAGCTTTTAGCAAAAGTACGAGTAAGAGCACGTAGCGGCTCGACTGTTTCGAGAATTGCTTCAATTTTTGCAGGTAGCTCTAGTAGTTCGAAATATAGATCAGCAACTTCGGTATCGGTTAACTGCTTGCGTACTTGCGCTAAATGCAGGCCGATTAAGTAAACGGCTACGACTTGAGTTAAAAATGCTTTGGTCGATGCCACGGCAATCTCTGGACCAGCATGGGTATATAAAACAGCATCTGATTCACGTGGGATCGTCGAACTATTTGTATTACAGATTGCTAATACCCGAGCACCTGCTGCTTTAGCGTGGCGAAGCGCCATCAAGGTATCCATAGTTTCGCCTGATTGCGAGATCGCAATTACTAAAGTTTGAGCATCAATGATTGGGTCACGATAGCGATACTCACTTGCGATCTCGACTTCAACTGAAATCTTGGCCCATTTTTCAATCGCGTATTTAGCAATCATGCCAGCGTGATAAGCGGTACCGCAGGCAATAACCACAATCTTCTTAAGCGAGCGAATGTCTACATCGCTCATCTTTAACTCATCTAGTTCGATCTGATTGTTATCAGTTAATCGGCCAATTAAAGTATCAGCAACTGCTTTGGGTTGCTCAAATATTTCCTTAAGCATGAAGTGGCTAAAGCCGCCTTTTTGAGCTGCTTCGGCATCCCAAGTAACTTCATATTCGCGCGCTGTTTGTTGATTGCCTTCAAGGTCTGTGATCTCAAAACCAGTTGGTGTGATTACGACAATTTCATCTTGGCCTAGCTCGACTGCACGCTTGGTGTATTCAATAAATGCTGCTACATCTGATGCCAAGAAATATTCGTTATCGCCCACACCTAATACCAGTGGTGAGTTACGGCGAACGCCAACAATTACCCCTGGGTTATCTGCGTGCACTGCCAGTAGCGTGAAAGAGCCACGCAAGGTTTTAACTGCCTCACGCATTGCAGCTGGCAAGTCACCATTGAATTCTTTACGCAGATCACTTAATAAGTGAGCCACAGATTCGGTATCTGTATCGGAGTGAAACTTATGCCCCTTGGCTTGCAGCTCGGCTTTTAATTGATTGTAATTTTCGATGATGCCGTTGTGAATAACCGCAAGCTTGCCTTCGTTATCTACATGAGGGTGGGCGTTGTTATCTGTCGGCCCGCCATGTGTAGCCCAACGCGTGTGACCAATACCAGAAGTTGCTGATGGAAGTTGATCGCCGAGTGAGCTTTCTAAATTGCCTAACTTGCCAGCACGCTTTTCAATAAATAATTTACCGCTAGTACCGAGTGCGATGCCAGCTGAGTCATAGCCGCGATATTCCAGGCGACGCAAACCTTCAATTAATGGAGTTATTGCTGAGTTCGTGCCGGTATAGCCAACAATTCCACACACAGAACTACTTCAATTCTTTTTCAACTACTTGCGCTAATTTTGTAGCCACACCTTGCGCAACCGCGTCGCTCTGCGCCTCAACCATCACGCGAACAAG
>CAZFZK010000050.1:7504-8701 GCA_964523605.1 uncultured Candidatus Planktophila sp.
CCCGACCATTTGAACCAACCTCGGTTTCGGCAGCTTTGACGGCATCTGCAATTACAGCTGAAGTTGAAAGGCGTTCTTTAGCTACATTCTTAACATTGATTAATACTTGTGGGAATCGCACCATTACACGCGAAAGCTCTTGAAGCGTCTGGCCTGAGCGCTTTACTTCAGCCAACAGTTGCAGCGCAGTTAATAAGCCATCGCCAGTATTGGCATGATCGCGCATGATTACATGGCCAGATTGCTCGCCACCTAAATTAAAGTCCGATTGCAGCATTGCCTCTAAAACGTAGCGATCACCGACTGCAGTTGTAACAACATCTATTCCGGCCTCGGTCATTGCATGCATGAAACCAAGATTGCTCATTACGGTGCCAACGATTGTGTTTGCTTTTAGTTTGCCTTGTGCTTTAAATCCTTTAGCCAGAATTGCCATAATCACATCGCCATCAATTTCGGCACCTGTTGCGTCAATAGCTAAGCAACGATCGGCATCGCCATCGTGTGCGATACCGACATCGGCGCCATTCTTAAGTACCGCGTTACGTAAGTAATCTAGATGCGTAGATCCAACTCCATCATTAATGTTCCAGCCATCAGGAGTGTTAGCAATCGCAATTACTTCGGCGCCTGCTCTTGAAAGGGCAATTGGGGCGGTAAAAGATGAAGCACCATTTGCGCAATCAACTACGACCTTTAAGCCCGCCAGCGAGACATCGATGGTTGAAAGTAAATGTTCAATGTAGTTATTAACTAATTGATCATCATTGATAACTCGACCAACTGCAGCGCCGGTTGGACGTTGCCATGGTTCGCCAATGCGTGCTTCAACTAGCGCTTCGACATCATCGGCTAATTTTTCGCCGCCGCGTTGAAATAACTTGATGCCGTTATCTGGCATTGGATTATGCGATGCACTGATCATGACGCCAAGATCGGCGCCGGTGCTGGCAACTAAATAAGCAACGGCAGGAGTTGGAACAATGCCAACGCGATAAACATCTACTCCTGCACTGGTTAAACCAGCAACGACTGCTGCTTCGAGAAATTCACCAGAGGCACGAGAATCTTGGCCAACAATTGCGCGCGGGCGATCGTTTGAATTTTCAACGAGGATATGTGCAGCAGCTACAGCGACATCAAGGGCTAATTCAGCAGTTAAATCAACGTTTGCTAAACCACGAATGCCGTCGGTTC
>CAZFZK010000051.1:0-8399 GCA_964523605.1 uncultured Candidatus Planktophila sp.
TAATCAACGAGCATGCATTCACCGAATGGGTGCGCGCCAATTACGAATCTGAGATTGTTCAATCCGTCCGCGAATCTTTCCGCAAGAAGATTCTCGATGATCTCAAGAACGTAAATGGCGACGCAATCCATCTCGAAACTGGCGAAGTTCTCGATTTCATCGCCTTTAATTCGCGCGATTCATATATCTCTACCCGTTTTACCGAAACTGGTCGCGAGCTAATCACCGATGCATTCCGTGCCGGCATACTTAGCCCTGGCGAAGTAATTGCTAACGAGTTAATTGCGGCGGCTTAATCCATGAGCTACTTCAACATCGATCTTTACGAGCCAGTTGAAAATCGTATTCAGGCATTCTGGAAGAAATTTCCTGATGGCCGCATTATTACTGACTTGCAACGTACCGAACGCACTGATGGTCGCGTGGAATGGGTCTGTCGTACTGAGGCATTTACCAATCGCGAAGATGCTCGCCCGCAAGCAACTGGTTTTGCTACTGAAATCGAAGGTAGCAGCGTTATTAACCGAGCAAATGCCAGCGAGAATTGCGAAACATCAAGCATTGGCCGCTGCCTAGCTAACTTGGGCTTTGCCGCTAAAGGTAAGCGCCCTAGCCGCGAAGAGATGGAGAAAGTAGCGCGGGCTAATCAGAATAACCGCAATAAAGCCCCTAAGCGCAATCTGGCCGAAGGCGATCTCGAGCGTCTGCTTGAAGGCTTATCTGCTTGTAATTCACTAGCAGATCTAAATGCATGGTCAAGCAAAGCAGCTACTTTCGCTATTCCTGATGAGAAGCGTCTTGAGCTATTTTCAATCTTTAAGGTGCAACGCGAATCTTTAACTCACAACCAGAGCAAGATCGCCGAAGTCGCCTAGTTAATCTCAATTGTTAGCGGCAAGTGATCGCTAATTGCTGATTTAGTTGTTGGCACCTGAATTACATCTTTTAAGGCAACACCTTTACTTAAGATGTAATCAAATTGAATATTCGGTTTCCAACTTGGATAAGTATTTTGCACATGAAGTGATTGCCAATTTGATCCAATTGCTGGAATTCCGCCAGGTAAATTGAAATCGCCGAGTAGTAAAACTTTCTCGCCGAATGAGTCAGCCCACTTCTTCAACTTTGATAATTGATAGAGATTCATGCCAGGTACGAACGATAAGTGAGTGTTGATTACGGTCCAGCCATTTTCTAGTTCAGCCGCAAGTGCCAACCTCGGCTCATCTTTAATATAGATAGCTTTTGCTTTTCCAGTTTCCGTATCCGGGATAAGCAACGGCATTCCAACAATTGATCTACCTAAATTTAGGCGATGCCATTTCAAAACTTTGATTTTTGAAATAATGCCGATGCCATAACTGCCAGACTCTATGTCTGAGGTACTACCTGAATTAGTTGCAATCTCATCATCTGCTGTATGCCATTTACCTTCAGGCGACCCAATGATGCCTGGTGCAAATGCCCAGTCACTTGCATTCATTGCTAAAGCAATCTCGCTGGTTTGGGCTGAGCTATTTGATCTCGTTAATCTGTGATCAACTTCTTGAATCGCTAAAACATCGGCACCTAAATCTGCGGCAGCCTGGGCAAAACCGGCGAATTCATCGTCCGATTTGGGCGGAATCGTCATGCCGTGCAGCAGATTCCACGAGGTTACCTTCATGCGTGAAGGCTAGTAGCGTTGCCTCTTATGAGCGCGATTAACCAACAGCCAAGCCTGATTGACCGTGCCGGCGAGCTGCGAACTGACCCAGCAGCGCTGGCTGAGCTGTTTAAGCGCGCCAAAGTTCTATCTGTCGGTGGCGGAAAAGTAAGCGCTGATTTAGCAAGTGCCAAATTACTTTATCCAAATACACAAAGTGATGAGAACTATTTTCTAGGAATCGATCGCGCAACTGATACCCCATATTTTGCTGCCCAAGTTGCTGAGTCAGAAGGTTTACTTTCACTGCGCGAAATCGGGGCAGCCCTTTCGCCACTTGAAATTGGTTTAGCTTTGCATGCAGTGGCACTTTCTAATTGGCATAGCGCACATCCACATTGTTCAAAGTGCGGTGCCGGTACAACTAGTTCACTAGGCGGGGCAGTTCGAGTTTGTGATCAATGCGATACGCAACATCATCCGCGCACCGATAGCGCCGTAATTGTTTTAGTGCGCGATACTGATGATCGCATCTTGCTCGGTCGCCAAGCAGTTTGGCCAGTAGGTCGGTTCTCAACATTTGCCGGATTTTTAGAACCAGGTGAAACTTTTGAACAATGTGTTTCGCGCGAAGTATTTGAAGAAAGCGGAGTATCAGTTTCGCAGATTAATTATTTAGGTTCACAACCTTGGCCATTTCCAGCCAGCATCATGATTGCTTTTGAAGCGGTCATTGCTGATCCGGCAACTGCCCGTCCTGATGGTGAAGAAATTGTTGAAGTGCGCTGGTATTCACGTGCTCAATTGAGAATGGCGATGGAAGATGGTTCGCTGCTATTGCCACCAATGATTAGCGTGGCGCGCAAAATGATTGAACGTTGGTTTGGCGCAGAGCATGGCGAATTTACTGGTCAGAGTTTGACCGGCGGCGAGAGCTGGCGATGACCGAAGAACCGCTAGTAAATGTTCGCGCTGAAGAAATTTTGGCAGCTCTGGATGATGAACAACGCGCTGTAGCCCTTGCTACACGAGGCCCAGTCTGCGTAATTGCTGGCGCGGGAACTGGAAAAACTCGCGCGATTACGCACCGAATTGCTTATGCCGCAGCCATTGGGGCAATGGATCCGCAGCGAATTCTGGCGATAACTTTTACGGCTCGGGCTGCCGGTGAAATGCGCACCCGCCTTCGTAGTTTGGGCGTGCCCACCGTGGCTGCCCGCACGATTCACGCGGCAGCGCTCAAGCAACTGCTCTTCTTCTGGCCATCGGTTTTCGGCGGTCGCACGCCTGATTTGCTGACATCTAAGACCGGATTTCTGGGCGAAGCGATCAATCGGGCAGGGCTGCAGGGCACGATCAATATCAATTCGCGTGACACCTTGCGTGATCTCGCCAATGAAATTGAGTGGGCGAAAGTTTCGCAGATCGGCCCAACTGATTACTTAGCTGAACTAGATAACCGCGCAGCCAAGCCGCGCGTTAATGCCGAACAAGTTGCCCAGGTTTACACCGCTTACGAAAGTATCAAGCGCCAAGAGCTAGCGATGGACTTTGAAGATGTTTTGTTGCTGACAACTGCGATGCTCGAAGAAGAACGCGAAGTGCGCGAACGAGTGCAAGACCAATATCGTTATTTCACAGTCGATGAATATCAAGATATTTCACCACTACAACAAAGATTAATTAACGCGTGGTTAGGTAATCGACAAGAAATCTGTGTTGTGGGAGATCCAGCACAAACTATTTATTCATTTGCCGGAGCAACATCTTCGTTCTTAACTACATTTACATCACGTTTTCCAGATGCCGAAGTTATTCGGTTAACTTCTGGCTATCGATCGACTCCAGAAATTACTTTTGCCGCCAACTCATTACTTCGTAGTGCAACCATGGGTCAAGAGTTAAATGCGCAGAATGATCATGGCGATAAACCAGAAGTACTTGCTTATAACGATGAGTCAGCTGAAATTGCTGGCATTGTTTCTGATATGACGGCTTTGTTAAGTAGCGGCGTGCCGGCGCAGGAGATTGCAGTACTCGCTCGCACTAATTCACAATTGAATTCATTGGAGCGCGCGATGAATGACGCTAAGTTGCCATACCAAGTGCGCAGCACCGAACGTTTCTTTGATCGCCCCGATGTAAAGGAATTCTTAAAAGGCGTGCGCACGGCATCAGTTATTCCAACTGAAGGAATTAGTTGGTTAGATGAATTACGCACATTGGCACAACCGTTTTTAACTGGTCAGAGCATCGATGGTATTGCTGGTTTATTGCACTTAGCGCGCGAACTTGATGAAGATCCAAACTTCTCACCGAAAACTTTGCGTAGTTATTTACGCGAAGTTGAAGATCGCGTGCAGCAGAACAATCCGCCTACGATGCCGGTTATTACGTTGGCTACCCTGCACGCAGCCAAAGGCCTCGAATGGGAACGCGTTTTCCTTATGGGAGCCAATGTGGGCTTATTACCGCTAGAAACCAATGGATTTACGCTTGATTCTCGCATGATCGAAGAAGAACGCCGCTTGTTCTATGTGGGCATGACTCGAGCAAAGCGTGAATTGCGCATTAGCTATCGAGGAAAACCATCGCCATTTTTAGCGCAAGCAGGGTTACTGACCAGTTAGATTTAATTAATTTGCATCATTGATTACCGATGCTTTACTCTTGCACTTATGCAAAGAACTGCACATCTACATACAGCACACGCGATGCGTGGCGCTGTTATGGGTGCTGCAATGAAACCCGTATCAGCTAAGCGCGCGACATCTAATTGGCCTACTGCAACCACATTTGCAGCTTATGCCAATTTTTATGCCGGATCCGGGTCTGCTGGAGGTTCATTCGAATAACATCGAATAAGCCAAACAAGGGCCCTAATCCAAAAGGATTAAGGGTCCTTTTTCTTTATCCCGACAATTTAATAAACCAAGACAACTACCCAGACAAGAGAAAGACAAACAAAGGAAAGAAGGTGAGAACCATGAGCGTTCTCTTCAGCGAACTACTAGTACCAGGTTGGGCCGAAAGCGGCGAAAAGATTGGTCTCGGTGACATCACCGGCACATATGGCAATCCGATCGCTAATTCTTTGCCCTGCCACGGCGCAGAACCTGAAACCTTCTTCTCTGAAGCCGAAGCAGATATCAAAGCTGCCAAAGCGCTATGTGGTGAGTGCCCAGTTCGTGCCAAGTGTTTATCTGGCGCGCTCTCACGTCAGGAACCATGTGGTGTTTGGGGCGGCGAACTGTTCGAAGATGGTGTTGTAATTCAGGCAAAGCGCAAAGCTGGGCGCCCACGCATCGCTGCTTAAATAATTAACTAGCGCGGCTTAATTAAGCGTTAATAGAAAAAGACCCCGCCATATTTGGCGGGGTCTTTTTTGTAGCTCAATTTATTGTTATTGCGGCTTTCCGACGAATCAAAAGAGTATCAGATTTATCCACAGTGTTTTAGAGTTAATAATTCATATCTTTAAATGAAACTAGCTTTCACCTTGCGTACCGTTGTAGCTCAGTGGATAGAGCGGCTTTCCGACGAAAATGCAGGTCGCGGGTTCGAATCCCGTCAGCGGTACGCACACCAAGTGGTCCCACGGTTCGTCGCGTGGGGCCACTTTGCTTTTATAACCCTAAGTAATTCTCTGGAGTAACCGCATACGTAAATCTTTTGGCATACCCTTATTAAATGAGTTGGTCAAAAAATCTTGATAAAAGTGAGTCAGTCGTCTTTTTAGTCGGCGCGGCAATCGCAGTAATAGCTATCAAAACCGAGCCCGATGGAAACCTACTTGTAACCACTACCTGTTTTGTATTTGGCGGCACCTTCGCCCTTATTGCATGGAAGATCTTGAAGAAAATAATAAATTTATAAAAACTTTAGCTTAAATATTTGCGGGTGCTATCTCGGGGAACCAGGAAAGCGCTTCATCGCGGAATTTACCCTCGGCTTCTAGTTGGCAGAAAATGCCAGTGGTACCGAGGGTTACGCGGTGGATCAAAACATATTCAGCTGGCAGATTTAATTGGAAACCGATCTTGGCAGTTGGATTACGTGGGTCGCCAACGCGAGCGCTTTGATCGCGTAGCCACTCACGGGAGTACTTAAATACTTCGGTTCTAAGCGGTTCAACTAGCGGCACCAGATATTCGAGCACCAGATTTGGGTCGACATCGACATCGGCCAAGATGAAGCCATCTTTCTTGAAGCCTTCATAGAGCGCGACGGCATCGTCATCGAGTGCGTGCTTCAGCAAATTCTTCATAGGTTCTGGAAAACCACCAGGCAAACGGTTGCATGCACCGAAGTCGAGCACGCCTAAACGACCATCAGCGAGCAAACGGAAGTTGCCGGGGTGTGGATCAGCGTGCAGTAAGCCAGCGCGGTCAGGGGAGGTGAAGTGGAAACGAGCCAACTTCATGCCGGCGTTGTTGCGTTGCTCTTGGGTGCCGCTGGCAATGATCTTTGAAAGTGGAGTGCCTTCAAGCCATTCGCTAACTAACACTCGATCAGATGCCATGACAACTTTTGGAATCGCAATATCTGGATCGTTGTCATACACCTGCGAATATTTCTGTTGCGCTTCGGCTTCGTAACGATAATCAACTTCTTCGATAATGCGCGCACGAAGTTCTTCGAGCAACGGTTTCATATCTAAACCAGGCATTACTAATTGGAAAATTTTCGCAAAGCGTTGAATTTGATTTAGATCAGAGATCAAAGCTTCGGCAGCACCTGGATATTGAATCTTTACTGCAACGGCTCGGCCATCTTTCCAAATTGCTTTGTGAACTTGACCGATCGAAGCGGACGCGGTTGGTTGATCTTCGAAGTTAGCGAAGTTATCTCGCCAGTCTTCGCCTAACTCTTTTGCTAAAACTTTGTGAACTACGCGAGTAGGTAGCGGTGGTGCTGACTCTTGTAATTTAGTTAGCGTTTCGCGATACGGCTTGGCAATTTCTTCTGGAAGAGCTGCTTCGAAAACAGAAAGTGCTTGGCCGAATTTCATCGCGCCGCCCTTTAGTTCACCTAAAACTTTAAAAACTTGCTCAGCAGTTTTCTCTTGAATCTCACTGAAGACCATGCTGCCGGATTGTCCAACTAGTTGGCGACCAAAACCGAGTGCGCTACGACCGGCAATTCCAACTGGAATAGAAATCATCTTGGCGGTACGCGCCGTTGTTGATTTCGGGATCTCAGTTTCGAAGTTGCTCACTGGGTAATTCTGGCTAAGGAACCGGATTTATGCACTTCGAAAAACTTGCTGCACATTGAAATTACCAGGCACACCCGCAGGCAGGGTTGATTGCATATGCGATGTGTTGGGGATTACATGGCAGTGCAGTATCAAGCAAGATTTGGTTACCGATTAATTCGCTAAATCCAGTATCTAGATAGTTAAGAACAGATTGAGCAATTAGGCCGGCGATTAGGGCAGTAGCTGCGACATTTAATTGTTGGGTGGGGGCAAACGAGCGAGCTTGATTGATTTGATTCAGAAGTGGCGATTGTTCAAGTTGGCTTAATTCGATACATCTATTGCAAGGGGTTTTACCCGGAATGACTAGCGGCCCAATGCGCATTGTGGTTGCATCGAGTGCACCGATAAATAAGTGTGGCAAGTTAGAACTCAGCAAAGTACTGATTTTGGCTGGGTCTGGTGCACCAAAGATAATTGTTAAATAACTCTTAATGTCAGCGTTCTTGGAAATAGGAAAGAGCGAAAAGTCGCGAGCGATTTCACAAATGCGATTATTCAAATTAATGCCCATGTCATTGATGGCGAAAACACCGGTTCCTAAATCTCGGGCGGTGATATCTCGTTGCAGATTACTTAGCGCCAAAGTTGTTTGGGAAACTCCGCTAGCCAACAAAATTGTTAAGAGTGAGGTCGCTAATCGATCATCACCACAAATATCGATGGCCACATTTTGTCTGCTACTTAAAGTTGTAGCGCCAGCATCAATGATTTCGGATTGCCAAGTTATTTGACCGAGTTCGGGCGCTATGCGTTCTTGCAATTGCAGGTATGCCACATCTTGGCTCTGGTCCTGCGAAAATGTTTTGCGATTAGATTTTTCAGAATGAAAGCGATCGGTCAGGACAATCGGCTTGGCAACTTGGTCGATCAAGTTGGCAGCGACTAACTCATCACAGATTTTGGTCACGACTTCAAAAGGGGCTCCAGTTTTGATGCTAATTTCAAAACAAGTTAGCGAACCCACAAAGTTAGCCAAGATGGCAGCAGCCCCCGGGTGACTGATTTGAATCCCGGAGCTGGCGTGGCCAATGAAATGTGATTGCGGTTTGGTATTGCTGATTGCGGTAACGATTGCCCCAGTTTTCAAACGAGGCTTGATTTCAGAGATTTCGATTGCTGAATTTGTTGTCATGGACGCAGGGTGCGCGTATTTCAATTCGGCTTTTAGAGCCAGGCGAGATTCTGCGCAGAACTCTTAGATTTCTTACTACAAGTTAATGCGAATGGCTCGCAGAGTCAGGTGCGCACCAAATTCACGACACGGCTAAGCAAAGCAAACGACCCGCAACGATCTTCTCGCTGCGGGTCGTTCGATAAAACTATTAGTGATAAAAGATTACTGAGCTTTGCCAAGGATGCGATTGACCTTGGTGCCACAGACTGGGCAAATGCCCTGTGCCATGCGACGACCAGAGTCTGAAACCTTTACAGTTCCTTCAAAATCACGCTTCTCTTTGCACTTAACGCAGTAAGCGTCACCTTTGTATGTCT
>CAZFZK010000052.1:0-6809 GCA_964523605.1 uncultured Candidatus Planktophila sp.
AAATTGAGCGATAGCCGGTTCACCTTCTATGATCTTTTTAGAATCTGGGAACCTGGATATATATGCAGTAACTGCTGAAAACGCGATTGCGATTGAGTCGGGTATGAGCATGAGTGCCAAAATGGCAAACTGTTGGGAATTTGCGTGTTCTTTCATTCTAAGAACTAAAGGTTTTTTCATATCTTGGCTCCAGTAACCTATGTAGAAACTGTAAAAGTGAGCTCTGTGTTATTGCCAACAGGGTTAATACTCCAGGTACTCGCAAATGTATTGAATAAGATTGAACCCAAGCCTGCCCCTTTGGTGATTTTTTCAAATTTTCCATTATCAATCACGCTTACTTCAATTGAATCCTGCGAATTTGTCGCCTTAATCGCAATTATTGTGGCTTTCCCATGTCTAATCGCATTAACAACACCCTCTTCAATTAATTGCGAAGTGACTTCGCTATATGGTTGCAGTTGTGCTAGTTCAGCTGGCAATTCATAGGATATTTGAGCCAAACCTGACCAAGTGTGTGAAATCTCTTTGATGCGCTCACTAGTAACTTGTGCAGAACGGCGTATAAATGGCAGTTTGAGTTTATCCATGCGCTCCGTAATTTGTTGGGTAATTTCGGGCGGGAAGAGTGCAAAATCAGATTCGGCGGCCTTTAGAAGAAGCAACTTGCAAGCCAGAAGCTGTGCTTGCACCTCGGCATGTACATATTGTGCAAATTGTGCATCTGTATTGCCAGATCGAGTTTGGCGTATCAGGCTATCTAATTCACCCTTGGCAATTACATCGCTGAGAAAATTGAATGCAAATTCTGTCTCATAGCTTATGGAAAGCACAAGTGCACCAATGATAAATAGGCCTGCCATGGTTAGGGCACTGAGCACGTAACCCTGAATCATGGTCAAAATTGGTGAATGATCTAGAAAAGGCGAGAAATAGTGAACAAAAAATGCAGTTGGGTAAATAACCAATATTACAAGTACTAGAAAATAGAGATTACTTTGAAATACGTTTGCAGAAAAGTATTGTGAGCGAAAAATGAATTTCTCACCTATAAGTACGAGCGCTATCCATAGACTCAGAACTACAACAGTAGAGAGTAGACCCATGCGACTCGATTGCGTGACGGCCGCAAAAGGAAATGTGAGTAAAACTACAGCTTTTACGGGGATCTTAACTTCTCCCAGAGCTTGGCGTAGGGTGGTGATAAATCCATTTCTAATCCAGATTAGCTCTCCATTGCGCCACTGCGAATGCGCTAGTGGGCGCAGATGAGAGTTGATAAGGGAATCAATTTCAGATGATGCCGCTTCCAAGTCTATTTTCGTTGGCGACTCGCCAATAGTGATGAGTATTTTATCTTGTAAGTTGCCGATTAATCTTGTTATTTCATGGGTTGAGGATTCAGTATCTTTGGAAATGGCGCTGTAATTCTTTTCAATTATTTCCGTTAAAAGTGATTTTACTTTTTTTCGAAATGTTACTCCATACTCTACGATTATTGAACCTGCAATAAACCAATAAACAACTGCAAAAACAGTGTTTGCGATTCGAAGTTCGAGAGGGAGCGTATCACTGAGCTTCAGGAGTGGAGCCACTAATCCAATAGTTGTTCCACGAGCTACCCCCATAAAAACAACAAGGGTGAATTGCTCGATACGTGAGTTGTGGTTTTCCCCATAGATTACAAAAGGGAGCATGCTCGTGTGTGCTAAGAAGCCAATGACTAGCCATCTCACATACTCACTCGGCCCTTGAATTTCTGCGGCGGTAGTTGTCAGCGCAAGCACTATTGAGATGGGATATGTCCACTTAAATACCGTGAAACTGGTCAATTGAGTAGGGACGAGCTTGGCAATTTCATTAACTTGGCTTTTAAGATTTTGCTCTTGAATCATCTCAGCGCCTCTAAACTCCTAATGGCCCCTATGCTTTGATTCAAAAGCGAATTGGCAGTTGAGAGTAACTCATACTTTCGTGAATCACTGATCTCATCCAAAGATCGAGAATTCAATAAATGAAGTGCAATTATCACTCCAGTGATTTTGCCCTGTAGTACACCATAGCTCGCCTCAAATTTAGAATCCTCAAGCCTAAAATTAATTTTTTGGAGAGATTGATTTATATTCTCTTGATCCAGGCTGCCTTGAAGTATACCTTTGTAGGTATAACCAACCTCAATCATTAAGGAGGCTACGACAGAGGCAAGGTAGACTCCATATAAGGTTTTTAGCCCCGCATACCAAGGCTCAAATGGGTTTTCAAGTGAAAGCACCGCCACCTTCGATTGCACAGTAACGAAGAGATACTGAAGTATGAAAGTTCCACCAAAGGATGTTGTAAGAAGAACTGCTCTCGAAAAACTTGTTCGCTTAAAAAGAAATGAAAAGGGAAGTAGATAGGCAACTAGGATAATTGTGGCAACAATTCCAGTTAAAACTCCTCGCATCCCATTTCTAGGGAATTGTCCTGCAGCTGAACCAAGCAAAAGTAATAAGAAAGTTAGTCGGATTGAGACCGTCTTTGGGATGAGTGCAAACCAATAACTAAATCGCTGCTCTTTGAAAGGATCAGGATTAGTATTTGATGTGTTAACTTTGAGTCGATACATTTGATTTTCAAGCGCATTCGACAGTTCATTGGCCTTAATTTGGAGATCATTAAAAATGTCGCTGTTCACAGAGTGAGGTTGTGATCTCAAAGCTTGAGAGATTTGATCACGGAGAACTTCAGCCTGGGGTAAGAGCGCCTTGTCTAAAACCTCTAAATAGTCCAACTTGAGCTCTTTTTGCATGCCGCTTAACTCTTTTTGCTCCTGAGAAAGAACCCTTCCCAAAGAGTTCATGGCTTGGATTTCAATTCTTTTACGCTCAATGCTGCCAAAATAAAAAGCCGCTGCCATCATGGCAAAAGCTGTGTAAAACGTGGAAGGGATTATTCTGCTTGGAAAATTCAAGGCAAAGCCATATACCCAAAACCCATAGCATGCGGTGAAAAAACCTCGAACCACCCCTGCAGAGACCCACACAAACACACATCGACTCAATAGCTGTAGTTGTTCATAGCGCGTACGTAACAAGGTTGCCTGGAGAATATGGATATACAGGCTGGCTGTAATCTCGCCCGCCATAGCAATAGTTGCAGCTTGGGATAGACCTATTGAGTGAAATAATTGTTCGCGCTCAATAGTGCTTAAAAAGCCAAAAGGGAAAACAATTAGCAAATACGTGCGAAATGAAACAGCCCAGCGCCCAGTGGCTGCATACTTAAAGCGAGCAAAGGCTTCTTTCACTTAACAACTACCTTGTCTTGCTGCCACATTCGAACTGCCAATACGCGGGGATTAAAATCTTCATCATTTTTCAAACCCAAAACCGCAAAAGTTCTCTGCACGAGGGTTTCTGTCGCTCGCAGTGACGTACCACGTTTTCGGGCTATTGCCGCGTTCGTGAGACCTTCGGCAATAAGCAGGAGAATCTCACCTTGAGCCTGACTCACGACAATGCGCCCATCATCATGTATTTGTGCCTGAGTAGGAGTAGTGGATTTTGTTATAGAGTCTTGAACAGAGGTAATTAATGTAGAAATAGATTTAAGTTCAGATTTAATCAAGTAAGTCACATCCTCAGGAAGTTTTATGCCCCCCGGCACAGCCAAGTTAGGGGAGGCGTGAGATGTCAGAATCACTTTGCCGATCCAAGGGTGGTTCTTATCTAGATAATCCAATAAGTCTGCTCCACTGGGTCCTGTGACCCCAAAATTCAAATCCGTAATAACAGCATGAGGGTCAAAGCTTTCAATCTGTGAAATTGCCTCACTGACAGTAGCAACAGCCATTACTTCAAAGTCAGCAGCACTGAGTAACTCAGAGAGAAGGTTAAGTGTGAACTCTTCATCCTCTGCAATTAATACTCGTCTGTGGAACTCCGCAGCCATGAATCTCCCCTGATTAGTTCTCAAGTTTATTGCTCGCGCTTGAATTGCCCAATATGGGCTATCGGTTTTTACTTGGACTGAATCAGCTTTTGAACCCAATCAAGATACTTCTTACGCCCAACTTCAGGATCAAGGTTTGCATCAGCAAATACTCTTCCTCGCCCTGCTAAATCAGCAAGTTTCTCTGGCTGCTTACTCAGTTCTTCAATAGCTCTCGCCAAAGCAACTGGATCTCCTGCTTCAACCAACTCAGCCACACCATCTAAAAACTTCCATGTTGCACCGCCGCGGGGCACAGCAGCAATCACGGGGCGCTCGCTATATAGATAGGAAGTCAACTTGCTCGGCAAACTCATCTCCATCTGAGTACTGCGCTCATTGACCAGTAATAAATCTGCGGCAGATAAGAGCGCTGAGTAATCTTCATCAGAGACTGCAGGTAAGACGGCAATATTGCTTTTACCTACACAGAGAGCTTTTAAGTTGGACTCTTGGTTTCCATGGCCCACAAGGTAGATTTTGATCTTTGAAAAACCATTAAGAGCATCTGCTGCCCTCACAACATTTTCAAGGTCTTGCTTTGCCCCCATATTGCCTGTGTGAATAACTACAAAATCATCTGATGCCCAGCCAAAGTGTGAGCGAGCAGAAGCCTTGTCGAAGTTGGAAATCGCCCTAGCTGAGTAATTTGTAATTTGAGTAATTCGAGATTCGGGCACACCAAGACCGACCACAACATCTCTCATGGCAGGGGAGACCACGACCAAGCTATCTGCCCCATGCAATGCTCTACCTTCAACAAAATGTGCAATCTTTGAAATCACAGCGCCACCCCGCAAGCCAGATTGCTTAGCGCCAACGCCGGACAAGTCCTGAACGATCAAACCAAAAGGCACGTCTAACTTCTTAGCAATTCTCTTTCCTACTATTCCGGCTGCAACTGTTGGGATGCAGGCAATCACCACATCAAAGTCATTACCCACCATGGCCTTTGAGACACGCCTTAGATTCCACCAGAGAGAAGCTTCAAATCGCACGCGCAGCAGGGCATTCATTTTTGGTGGGACTAAGTGTTTGGCGCGAATAACTGAAACACCGTTATGCGATCCAGTGCCTTCACCAAGATAGGCAAATTCTGAAGGCACTCTCCACCAGGGGTAGTGAGGCAGGCTAGTGAGTACCGAAACCTGGTGACCTTCACTTTTCAGGCTCTCAGCTAGGTCGGTTGTGTATACAGAAATACCGGTTGGCTCTGGCCAATAATTAGTTGTTACCAGGAGACACCTAGGTTTATTCATCGATTACAGTCTTGATTGCGTAAGTACATCAACTTGGAGCAAACTGCCATCTTTAGCGGAAACACCCCTGAATAAATCAATCACTTCATGGCCCGATTCCTCAAGACGTTTTAAGATATCAAAGAATGTGCTTTCGCCTTGGTAAAGTTTTACAAGTGAAACTTCAAGATAGCAATAACGAAAGTCTTGCAGAGTCTGAATCGAACCCTGAAGTACATTAAACTCATAACCTTGCACGTCGATTTTTATCATTGAGGATTGTGGGTCTAGTTTCAACAGATCTACTTGCCGATCCACCGTTGACAAAAAGACTGATTCACTCGAAACATAGGAACTCTTTGGAAAATTCTCTAGATGGACAGAATCCATCGTCAATAAGGAAGAACTTAAACCAGAATTTCCGCTTACATGAATACTTCGATAATCTTCATCTTTTGAGACACGCTGCATAAGGGCGGAAAAAGTATCAGCCACTGGCTCGTAAGAATAAATGAAATTTCTGTAGCCGTTCCGTCGCATATCAATAGCAAACTGCCCGACGTTAGCCCCTACGTCGAGAATTGCAGAAATTTCTGAGGAGATACATTTTTTCGCTACAGACTTACTCTGAGAATTCATAACTTCAGGAATAGCCCTAAGCACATCTCTGAGCCTTCTTGCATGCGGATTAGATCGCAAACGATTTTTTAGCATTACCAACCTTTCTGCTCAGTAAAAACCGATGAAGTTTCTACTCAGTAAAAACTACTTGTACGCCAGTTCATTGTGATGTTCATAATACAGTGTATTCTCCCACAGGAGGAAGCGAGGACTGTGTGATTTTTTCTAAATCAAGAGACGCGTCTACTGTAATCTTAAATGGATTATTCCTTGACAAGGTGGGACAACAGTCAGGTACCTATTTTATGTCCATCTCTGTTATTAAAGAACTTCTAAATTTAGACAAAAGATACAAGATTATTACTACTGAAGAATTTGATTGGGCTAAGGATCGCAGTATCAAGGTTCCTAAATTCAAGAAAAAGTACAGATTCTTTTTTGAAAGTTTTTACAGGAATATTCACAACAATTACATGTGGCTACATTTTGACTACTTCTTACCGTATCAAATGCTGGGGAAGACCAGAAACAATATCGTTATCATTCATGATTTGCTTCCATTGGATATACCAGGTGCTGTTCCCTTTCTAAAGAAAAAATGGTTCCGATATCAAGTAAAACGGACATTATCAAAATGTGAGTCGGTAATAACTATTTCAGAATTCTGCAAAAAGAGATTTGAAGAGCACTTTCCTGGGTTAAGTCACAATGTTAGTGTCATCCCAAATCCGATTAATACTGATCGGTTTATCTCGTCCAAAGCGGTAAGCAAAGAATTGACCAACATGAGCTACTTTATAACAGTTGCGGCGCCTTGGCCTCACAAGAATTTGCAAACGGTAATTGATGCAGTTGAAGACACCTTTCAGGAGAGTGGAATTCCACTCTACATCTGTGGAACGCGAAGCAAGCAATTTGTAGATCTGAAAGAGAGTGACTCATTCCGATTCCTAGGGTTTCTTTCAGATGAGGAATTAG
>CAZFZK010000052.1:6819-8282 GCA_964523605.1 uncultured Candidatus Planktophila sp.
AAATGCCAAGTTGATGATTGCACCTTCTTTGTACGAAGGATTTGGCATGACAGTTTACGAAGGCCTAGCGTTAGGCAAGTTTGTCATGGCAAGCGATTTAGAGGTTTATGGAGATTTGCCAAATCTCATAAAGGTGAAAAATGCGCAATCTAAGGAATCTTGGAAGGTAGCTCTTGATTCTTTCTTGGCTAATCCACCTACAAAGCAACCTAGTGATATCTCTTATTTACGTCCAAATGTGATAGCAGAAAAATACAATGAGATTATTAAAAAGTCTGAAATCCCACAGTCTAATTGATTGTTGGTTTTTTTTGGCTAGTGCAATATTCGCAATGCCAGGAATAGAAATTGTTGGCATTTCTGCAAGTTATTTACCTTGCTTCTTTGCCCTAGTACTGATACCAAGATTTGTAAGTCAAATACCTAGAGTAATTTTGGCACTTTTTAGTCTTGGGTGTATGTCTTTCGTTATTGAAATCTTTATTCCAACTTCATCGAGTTTTATGAGTTCAAGATATCGGTCTGTGACAAATCAAATCAATACAAAATTTGCATCTTGGTGCTTTATGCATATTCAAGAAAATCTGAGGACATCATTTTAAGTGGATTTTTGACTGGATCTTTAGTTAGCGTCTTGATCGGCTTTCTCACTCTAGAGCCAGGAGAAGGTGCATTTGTGCAGTCGATTGGCTTGGGTAGAACTAACACCACTTTTGGAATGATTTGTTCTTTCTCAATTTCGCTTTTATTTGTAAAATCAAATTCCGCGAAATTTAATTGGGTCATGGTTAGCTTGCTAATGTCAGGTGTATTAATCAGCGGTTCCAGAGGTGCAGCACTTACTTCCGTTTCCGCACTATTTCTTAATTCAATCTGGCGAAAAGGTGCACCGAAATTTTTTGCTGCAAGCTGGTCACTTACCGTCGCTGTATTGATGCTCATAGAACATACCGTCTGGCTTTCTTCGAGAATCGGAGTTCGCGCATTTACACCAAGCGCATCGGTATCGAATAGTGATTTGATTAGAGACCAACTGCGTCAACAAGCGCTTATCGATTGGAATTACGATCCATTCAGTGGCGTGGGATTTTCTGTCCTAACACAAGGTCATAGTACCTATTTGCAGACTTTGGCAGCAGGGGGGCTTCTTCTGTTTATTGGTTACTTGATGACCGATTTGCGCACAATCACGTCAGTGATTGCTGCTCAAAGATTGAAGAATAGAAGTTGTCTTCTTGCATTGGCTTTTTGCTCAATATTCAACCATTTCACTCAAAATCAAATAGACATTCCATTCTTGTACTTAGTTGTTGCGATTACACTAATTGAGTCTCGAGCGGCAGTTAGGCAAGGTGAAGGAGGTTGAGTTCAATTTTGAGTATTCTACGTAATCTAAATAGGCACCTTGGGTCAGGTGGGGGTTTGATTGCCTTTGCATTGTCTGCATTCCAGACCACCTTATT
>CAZFZK010000053.1:0-5138 GCA_964523605.1 uncultured Candidatus Planktophila sp.
AGTTGGAGCAAGGAGAACAATGTCACCTGGCTTAATTGTTGGCTCCATCGAACCAGTTAAAACAATTCTTGCTTTAGCATTTCCAGTAAATGAAAAGCCAGAGAAAATAAGAAGGATGGCTGCAAAGCTATATCCAATAATGGAGGTTACTTTTCCAATTTTATTGAACTTATTTATCTTTGCTGGCGAAGCTGCGACTTCAGGTGCATCAACTAAAAGGGATGCATCGAGTTGTGAGATTGTGCCATCAGCTATAAATGCAGATCTCTCGCCTTCAGCAGATGAAATGGTGACGAGAATATTTGACTGTGGATAGAAGGAGCTTCCTTCTATCCACATCACGTCACCAGATTCACCCGCAAAAAGTGTTTTGCGTGAAGTCATTTGACTCCTCCGGATTAGCTCAGACCGTCGTAAGCCAAGCCGTATGCGTAAGCATTGCCATTGGCCTTTGTCACCGAAGTTCCAAAAGTGTCTTCTTGTGTTTCTATTACGATTCGACCTGTTGAACTCGTGTCCGCATTAGTAATGCTTGAACCGGTTTTGAAATTAACTTGGAATGCATTGCTCTTCACAGTTAGATATGCAACTGGACATGGATTGACAAATGAAGTTCTACTTGCACTCAAGAGCGCTCCTGAACCATTGCTTGAGATCTTATTTGATGAAGCATTTTGACAGCTCGAAGAGTCACTAGCTGCTGAGCTGTAAGTTGGACCCGAATATGTATTTGTTGAGGTACTAATTGAATTCCGCCAATAAACTGTTGGCGTATATAAGGATAAAGATGAAGTGCTAGTAAGTAGTAGAGCAGAAGAATCTGCTGATGTGTTATACATAGAAATAACGAAGTTCATTCCATCGCAAGCAGATGGAATGTCAGAGACTTTAATTCCCGTTAAGTAAAATGTTCCGGCTGGATCTGTGTTCCCTGATTTATTTTTGTAAGCTGATATCGGGGTAACTTTCAAAGTTTGGGCTTCTGAACCACAATAAACAGTTCTTTGGACACCTTGACCAAATTCGGTATCGGAACCGCTGTTAATCGTTATTGATGAAGCGAGTGTTGATCCAATTCCAACGATGGCAGCCATCATCCCAGCACCAACCCAAAGCTTTACCGCACGCTTCATTCGAGGCGAACTTGTCTTCCCATTGTTCAAATCAAGTAATGACATGATTCTCTCCTCTTACGCTCTTGAAACTAGTGTGAAGTAATTAATTGATGATGGACCACCATTGAAAGGTATGTCGAATGCCCATGAACCAGCGCTGGTACCAATTGGAATGGTGAAACTGATTTTACTGTCAGCGCAAGAAGTAGTTGTAGTTTTTATTGTGCCGTCAAGATATGAAGCGTCACCATTTAGATGCAGAGCCGTACAGTCGTATGCCTTTGTCTCATTGTCTACGGGATCTAAATAGAAAAGTTGAATATCAAAAGTTTTGCCACCACATCCGATTCCAGAAACCACATCGGCTGCTTCTCGATTCACATCTGAAATTCCAAGTGATGTTAAGTAAAAAGTTGGCTCACCAGCAACAATTTGCATTTCGGTACTTGGGGATATATTGACAGTGGTATCACAAGCAGTCACTGCACTTACGCCTTGACCAAGTGCCACCGGAGCGTCACCGTTAATTGTAATCGAACTCGACGCGAACGCTGTGCTGACACCAAAGAGAGCAGCTACTAAGCCAAGGCCAATCCAACCAGCCGATGACTTCTTACGCTTTGGTGCGACTTCTGGCGCATCCTCAAATCGTAATATTTGCATTTGTGCTCCTTCTTGCTTCTAAGTGGTGCCATTGCTTACTTGCGATAGTTAAACACTTCGTCAGGAAATATTCATTAGGCGATTACCCCAATAGGTGATTTTTCAGGTGATACCCGAACATCAGATAACAGCGCTTTCTATGGTTAATTGGGCGACTTCAGGCGCTGTAGAAGCAGGGCTTGTAAATGCGATTGTGTAAATTCCAGAAGTAGATGAATAAGACAGGGATCGATATTGATCTGTGTAATCGAGTGCCACTGATGAATCGGCAGCCACTTTAAGACTCACCGAATACACTTTCGCTGATTTTTTTGCGGTGTAAAGTGGAAGGTCCACGAAGTTAATGTCCTTGGCTTTGATTGTGAACTGGATTCCCGCGCATGCCTTGGTATTGAGACCAGAAAGGGTAAGACCAGTAAGAGGTGAAATTCCGGCCGGAGCTCCGTATGTTCCGGTAGCACCAGCAACTAAATTCAAAGTTACCCAGCTGTCACATGCTTTGATTAAAAAGACCCCTTGCCCAAACTCGAGATCCTTCGAAGTATTTATTGAGATGCTTGAAGCAAGAACTGAGCCAACCGAGACTATTGCAAACGTTGTTAAGACAGCTGACTTAACGCTTAAAACCCTAGTTCTATTGGCTTTTAGAGCCATTCTTAACCCTTCGCAGGTCTCGGGTTAATTTGGATTGTTAACTGTTTCAACAGTGGCACGTCGAACGCTTTCACCATTGATGTTAACAAGCGTTGAAGTTGGATCTAAGAAGAACATGACATCGGCCGATGTTGAAGTTAACGGAGTTCCGTCATAAACAGAGACCCCTGAAACATTTAAATTGACGCTGGCTGCAAGTGTTCCAACAAGTGGTTGGCCAAGGCCGGTCAAATATGTGAGCCCAAGTGATTGTGGATCAACGTTATTTGAGGTTGGGACTTCTTTTGGAATTTGAATCTGAAGCACTTTTGCCTCTGGCGTTGAACCAATATTTATTTCCGCACTGCTTCCATCAATCATGCGAAGGCGAAGCTTCTTGCCTTTGCAGGTCTCTAAATTTAAGTTTGAAACGGTCGCGGTACGAACTCTAAAGAAGCCATCTGAGCTATCCGTGGCTGAAGGATTTGCATGCCACTCTTCACCAAGTGCAATAAACACGGTGTCATCACATGCAATCGCTTGTTGGGATCCTTGACCAAATTCAAGTGCGCCAGTTCCAATAGTTACGCTGGCGGCAAAAGTTGAAAGTAAGAAAGGGACGACTGAAACGGCGGCAACTCCAAAAACAATATTTCGTTTTGTTTTGCCTATACCGCGCTTAGAACGCCCAGAATTAACGTTGCCACTAAGTGGCGAACCAAGCATTGAAGCCATTCAATACTCCTAATTAATCCAAGGGCTAAAAAATTGCGCGTTGCAATCTATTTATTCCTCTTTAGATTAACGTCTGCCTTAAGCATTGGTAAGTCAATACCGAGGGCTCGAATCGAAATGCTTCGGTTATTACTCACACTCCCCTGGCCGCAGAAACTGCCATCAAGAGATGGCTCGGACATGTTTACAAACCGGAGAAGTATTTGACCGCCGGAAATGGCTCGAGACGACGAAGTAATTCGCATTCCATTCCCGCCGTTGAAAGCAGACATCACTGCATAACTTGGTCCGGAGATTCGAAGGTGCGAGCTGCCTTGACCCTGGATTAGGAAACTATTCCTGCTTCCAAGTTCTGGTTTCTTTGGATCGATTGCGACTGGGATATATGGAATATATGGCACATGGAAAATTGCCTTATCTGAAAATGCACAGAGCAGCAGAGTTTCTGACGATCCAAAGGTTATCGCTGGAAGGGTTGTAGTTGTTGCACGTGGATCAACTGAAACTTGCTTTGGGGCAATTAAATACATGCTCTGATTTGCGAGCGCATGCACGGGAATTGGCTTTGGTGTCGGCTTCTCACTTGGTTCAACTGTGGGTTCAACTGTGGGTTCAGCACTGGATTCAACAGTTGGTTCAACAGTTGGCTTTGCAGATGGTGCCGGAGAGGCTTCGCCAGTAACTTCCGGCGATGGTTCGGGCGATGGTTCTGCACTCGGGGCAGGCTCTTCTGGTGCCGGCGGTGCCGATTCTGGTGATGGAGTTGCCTCGACTATTTGTTCTTGATCCTGAGTATTTGTAATTAAATCAAGGCCAAATGCTGCTGGAAGCGCAACAGTTAGCGCAATCATTGAAGCGCCCAGCACTAATCGTTGTTGCCTTGAGATTCTGTGCATGAGATTCACGTTGCCGAGGATATCTAAGCCAGCAAAAAGCTTCAGAATCACTTAGGTATTACCCGAAGATTCCAAAGGTGAGGGGCAAGCCCCCCTGTATCCTTTATAAATGGAGTCGAAAAAGAACAATATAAAAGTTCTGCTAGTAGAAGATGAAGACTTCGCTCGCGCCATGGTTGGCGAAATGCTTAACTCATCTGGAGTCACTGCAATTTCGGCAAAGTCGGTCTCACAAGCTCTCGCACAAATTGATGACTTTGACCCCCACGTAGTCTTAACAGATTTAGATTTAGGTACCGGACCTGATGGCGCCGATCTTCTGGCAAAGGTTTATCACGAACGTCCATGGACTGGACTTGTAATCATGACCGCGCATGCATCTCCCGAACTTGCAATCAAGGATCCATCTAGAATCCCAGCCCCAACCGTTTATGTTGTTAAATCCGAGATTACAAGTATGGAGAAACTCCTTGCTTGTATTACCGAATCAATTGAGAAAACAGGTCACTTCCAAGTAAACCCTGTTGAGAATTCAGAGAAGATAACTATTACCGCTGCCCAAGCCGAAATATTGCGGATGATTGCTGATGGTTTATCAAATAGTGCAATCGCTAAAAAGCGTGAGATTTCACTGCGGGCCGCCGAAGGACTTATTCAGCGAACATTCCAAGCACTTGGCGTTAATGGCGATTCGGATATGAACCCTAGGGTCATCGCAGTTCGAATGTGGCAACAAGGAAAAGTCGCGGTTAAATAATTAATGGTACAAATTCTTAGGCGCCTCATAGGTCTTGGCCAGATCTCATTGGATTTTCTCCTAATCCCCCTAGGCATAATCTTCTTTGAAATCTCAGTTCTCATATCCGATGTAGTACGCGGAACCCGAAATGTCCATGGCCATGACTATCTCGCACATTTAATTCACTTTATTCTGCTCTTCATTTTCATATGTGGGGTGCGCAAAATACTCGCACTTCTCAAAATAACTAGTTTGAGAATTCTTCAGTTAATACTTCTTGGCATACTCATAGCGGTGTTCTCGGAAGTCGTGTTTAATCTAGTTTTTGATGCTTTAAACACCGGCCATCAAAGAGGA
>CAZFZK010000053.1:5148-7795 GCA_964523605.1 uncultured Candidatus Planktophila sp.
TCTAGGAGTTTTCTGGTTTCCCATAGCGGTTTATATCAGTTCACATTTTCGAACTATTCCAACCTTCATACAAGAATTTGAACATACTCTGCTTATAAACGCTCGAATCGAACTTCGAAAATCAAAGAAAAACATTGAAGCTGAACGCGAAATTGAGGAAAATATCCTCGCTCGATTAAGGAAGAAGACAAGCTTGTTGGCCGATCAAATTTCGGCAGTGGCAATCGAATTAAACGAAGGAAATGTCAAACAAATTCAAGAATTGTTAAAGACGAATTCGCTCCGCAGCTTATCGGCAGAGCTTGAAAGCCGGGGAAATCAAAGTAAAAAAATCTCCAAGGCTTCTCAATCCCTGAGAGTTGTTAACATTTTTACTAGGCAGTTATACGTTTTTATAAGAGCAAGTTTGAGACTCGAAAAGATTCCAACTTCAGTAATTGCTCTTTTGATGATGTTTGGGGTTGCCCCTTCGCTTCTAAATACTTTGCCACCATCTAGAAGCATCTTAGCGATACTTGTTCTTATTTTAATCACCATTCTTCTGTGTAATATTCCAGAGATTATCTCTAGAAAAAATAACTTGCCAAGTGCCACATCGCGCCTAGTTTCATATCTATTTCTCTGCTATCTGCCCCTGATAACAAATGTAGTTAGCCAGTGGATATTTCCCTATCCAGGTGGACACACACCTTTCTTAATCACAGCGGTTAATTTCCCAGTGCTTTTTGCAATTGAATTAGCAATTACCCAGGCTTTAATTCCAATCTTTAAAAATAGTGTTCCACAAATAGCATATATTCCATCTCCAGCAATTTTGCGATTAAAGCTAGTTAAAATCCATGAGGAACTTGAAGCCAGAATCTCACATCAATGGGCAGTCTTCATTCACGGGAACATGCTCACTCGTTTTGCAACAACCTCGCTTCGGATGCAGCAAGCATTAGAAAACAATGATTCGGAGGCTTTCAACAAGCTTCGTATCTCATTGGTGGATCTTCTTGAAAACCCAACTATAGGATTTAATTTTGAGGCGCTAAAGCTCTCTGATGAGCTGAGCTCCAGAATTGATCCCTGGTTTGGAATTCTAGATGTTGACCTTAAACTCCAGGATGGCCTTGGAGATTTGAGAAGCGAGCGTGTTCAAGATATCGGTGATGTGATTGAAGAGATTCTTTCAAATTCAGTTCGACATGGTGGCGCAACAGAAATCAGAATAGAAATATCAAAATCGGATGCCAAGACGATCAAGATTAATGCGATAGATAACCCAACCAAATCACCTAACTTAAAGGGACGTAACCCAGGGTTAGGTACTAAGATTTTTAATCTAGTTTCAGATGGGCGTTGGGAAATCGAATACAACCAGAATGAAACAATTTTCACAATTTATATCTCAGTGGACGGATAGAACCAGATGGCAAAGAAAGAAGCGCTCAAGTTAATGCTCGTGGAGGACGATGAAGTTACTCGTTCGACAATTAAGAAGGCTCTGACTTTGCAAGGATTTGAAATTCTATTTGACACCGCATCCGTTAAAACCGCCATTGAAAATGTGAAGCTCTACAACCCTGATGTTGCGGTGTTGGATTACAACTTAGGCAAGGGCCCAAATGGCATAGATCTTGCCAAGAAAATTAGGCAATCAAATCCTGGTATTGGCATCGTACTTCTAACAGCTTTCCTCAATCCAACTCAGATTGAAGAGAAGATTTTGCAATTACCACCAGGCAGTAAATATCTAGTAAAGCACAGCGTTACCAAGATAGAGACCCTGGTGAATGTCATAAACGAAGCGGCTCGCTTCCAAGCTAGCTAATTTCAGCTCTCGCTCTGCGGGTAATACTTAGATTCTCGCGATACACCGAGTTCTACGGTTGGGCGCTGGCTTGAAATCACCCTAAAATATCGGACTATGAAGCGTACCAATCTGATCAAATTCTTGTCTACAGTCGGAATTCTTGGGCTCTTCTCTGGATTTATATTTTTCTCAGCCGTGCCTGCTCAAGGTGAAACAACAGAGCGCTACATAGTGCAATATGTAGATTCTGCGAATATTGCGGAAGAAGATGACGACCGCGAAAATCGCAAAGTCAAGACAGTAAATAAAGTTGATAAAGTTTTCAAAGGCGCAATTGTAGATATGACAGCAACTCAAGCTGATGAACTTAAGAAAAACAAAAGGGTTCTCTACATCGAAAAAGATGGAATTGTCACTGCATCAGCGGTTACTTCTCAATCTCCAGCAACTTGGGGACTTGATCGCATAGATCAAAAATCACTTCCCCTAAACAATATTTATAACTATGAACCAACCGGACAGGGTGTAACCGCATATGTTGTTGACACCGGAATTCTGGCGACTCACGTTGAATTTGGAAGTCGAGTTAAAACTGGATTTACTGCAATTGCTACTGGTGGAACTACTGACTGCAACGGTCACGGAACACATGTTGCAGGAACAATTGGTGGCTCGACATACGGAGTTGCAAAAAGTGTAAATCTTGTACCTGTTCGAGTTTTGGATTGCAATGGTTCAGGAACTAATTCGGGTGTAATTAGTGGCATTAACTGGGCAGTTAACCAATATTTAGCAAATCCAACACCATCAGTTATGAATTTAAGTTTGGGTGGCGGAGCAAGCGCCGCA
>CAZFZK010000053.1:7805-8258 GCA_964523605.1 uncultured Candidatus Planktophila sp.
TCACAGTTGTCGTTGCGGCTGGAAATAGCAATGCAAATGCCTGCAACTATTCACCTGCTCGAGCACCTGCGGCAATAACAGTTGGTGCAACAGATAACAAAGATGCGCTTGCAAGCTTCAGCAATACCGGAAGCTGCGTAGACATTTCTGCGCCAGGAGTAAGCATCACATCGGCTTGGATTGGTTCATCTAATTCAGTCACAAACACAATTAGTGGAACTTCGATGGCATCTCCACATGTAGCGGGCGCTGCAGCACTTGCGCTATCGGGATTGGTTATAGCGAATGCAAGCCTCTCCCCGGTAAATGTGCAAAATACTCTTAATTCTTACTCATCAAACTTCATAACTACACGCTCTTCAACTTCAATCAGACTTCTAAATACAAGTGTTGCTGGCTCCACACCAGCACCTGTTTTGACAGCACCTTCTGCGCCTAGAAACGTTTCAGTTA
>CAZFZK010000054.1:0-6129 GCA_964523605.1 uncultured Candidatus Planktophila sp.
ACCCACTTCTTGATCCTGTTGGCGCTTGTCGTCAATGTTTAGTTGATATCGAAATTAACGGTCGCGCATTTCCGAAGCCGCAAGCTTCATGCACAATTCCGGTTGAACCAGGAATGATTGTTAAAACTCAATTAACTTCGGAGGTCGCAGATAAAGCGCAAAAAGGCGTGATGGAGCTATTGCTTGCTAACCACCCGCTTGATTGCCCAGTATGTGACAAGGGTGGAGAGTGCCCACTTCAGAATCAAGCAATGAGCAACGGAAATCCCGAAATGCGACTTGATGGCACTAAGCGCACATTTGAAAAGCCAGTAGCAATTTCATCTTCGGTTTTGCTAGATCGCGAACGCTGCGTTCTCTGTGCACGTTGTACTCGTTTTTCAGATCAAATTGCCAGCGATCCATTCATTACTTTGAACGAACGTGGCGCGTTACAACAAGTTGGAATTTACGAAGAAGATCCATTTAAATCTTACTTCTCTGGCAACACCGTTCAAATTTGCCCAGTAGGAGCACTCACCGGAACTTCATATCGTTTCCGTGCTCGCCCCTTTGATTTAGTTTCAACACCATCTGCTTGCGAACATTGCGCATCAGGTTGTGATCTTCGCACCGATGTTCGACGCGGCAAGACTCTTCGTCGTTTAGCTGGCGATGATGCCGAAGTTAATGAAGAGTGGAACTGCGATAAAGGTCGTTGGGCATTTAAATATGTAACAGCAACTGATCGTTTAACTGTGCCACAAGTTCGAAATGAAAATGGCGAATTAGTAACAGCATCCTGGCCAGAAGCAATTGCTGTGGCAGCAGCTGGCCTTAAAAATGGCGCAGCAGTTCTAGTCGGTGGCCGCGCAACGCATGAAGATGCCTACGGTTACAGCAAGTTTGCCCGAGTAGCTCTTGGCACAAATGACATTGATTTCCGTTCCCGTATTTCTTCCGACGAAGAACGCGATTTCTTAGCAGCTCGAGTAGTTAATAACACAACTACTTATCGCGATATCGATAAGGCCGACCACATTCTTCTAGTTGGTTTTGAACCAGAAGAAGAATCTCCAATTGTTTTCTTGCGAATCAATAAGCAGTTTAAGAAGCGTGCCCTGAAAGTAACTTCAATCGGCAGTAAAGAATCAATTGCCGTTGAAAAACTAAGTGCCAACTTCGTTTGCGTGCAGCCGGGCCAAGAAGCTGCTGCAGTTTCAGCACAAGAACTAACTGCTAAATCCGTGATTTTGGTGGGCGAGCGCGCAGCTGAAAGTGCTGGATTATTAAGTGCCACAGCAGCACTAGCTGATCGCACTGGCGCAAAGCTGGCTTGGATTCCGCGTCGAGCCGGCGAACGAGGCGCACTAGCAGCAGGTGCCATCGGCAATTTGTTGCCTGGCGGTCGTCCGGTTTCTGATGCAGCAGCTCGAGTAGATATCGCATCTCTCTGGAACGTTGATTCACTTCCAAGTGAAATAGGTCGAAGCGCTGATCAAATTATTAACGATGTTAATGCTGGAAAAATTGCAGCACTCTTAGTGGGCGGCGTAGATCCACTCGATGGCGCTAATCCAGAATCAACTATTGCTGCGCTTAAGAAAGCTTTTGTAGTTTCCTTAGAAATCGCCAACAGTGAAGTAACTAAGTATGCCGACGTAATTCTGCCGGTTGCGGCAATTACTGAAAAGAGCGGATCATTCTTGAACTGGGAAGGCCGTGCTCGTGAATTTGAGACAGCTGTTGATTCATTAAATCGCAGCGACTTAAGAATTCTTTCGATGATTGCTGATGAAATGGGTCATTCCATTTCATTGGGCACAGTTGCAAACGCAGCCAAGGAAATTGCCAATATCGGTAATTGGGATGGCGCATCAGTTGCGACTCCAAGTGTTTCAACTGCCAGTGCGCACTCAGTTTCAGGTGACCAAGCAGTTCTTACTTCTTGGCGTCGATTGCTTGATCTCGGAACTTTGCAGAAGGGTGAAGAGAATCTAGCGGGCACAGCTCGTCGCACAGTTGCGGTGATTTCACCGAAGCGCGCAGCAGCACTTGGCGTAGTCGATGGCCAAATTCTAAAGATTTCAAATAGCAATGGTTCGGTAACACTGCCAGCGCTAGTTGAGAATATTCATGACGATGCAGTTTGGGCACCGCGAAATTCAGCCGGTTCTCAACTGCTTGCCAATCTTGGAGTCGCGCATAACTCAGTAGTTACGGTGGTGAAAGCATGACTAATGCTCAAGTAATCGCAAATGACCCAGGCTGGCTAATCGCCGTAAAAGCCTTACTGGTCTTCGTTTTGTGCGTATTGCTGACATTGATGTCAGTTTGGGGAGAGCGTCGCATTGTTGCTCGCATGCAACAGCGCCTTGGGCCTAACCGCGTTGGCCCATTTGGTTTAGTTCAAGCATTAGCCGATGGCGTTAAGTTGGCTCTTAAGGAAGATTTAATTCCAGCAGCTGCAGATAAAGTGGTTTTCATCGTTGCGCCAATTATTAGCGTAACTACTTGCTTTATGTCTTTTGCAGTAATTCCATTTTCCGGCCAAGTAACTTTGTTTGGAAAAGTTACTGCGATGCAGTTAACCGATATTCCAGTTGGCGTTCTTTATGTTTTATCAATTGCATCTATTGGTGTTTATGGCATCGTGTTAGCTGGTTGGTCTTCAGGTTCTACTTATCCATTGCTCGGTGGCTTGCGTTCAAGTGCCCAAGTAATTTCCTATGAAATTGCAATGGGACTTTCATTAGTTGCCGTCTTTATCTACGCCGGCTCAATGTCTACTTCAGAAATTGTCGAAGCACAAAGTCAGTGGTGGTACGCAGTAGTTCTTTTCCCATCCTTCATCATTTATGCGATCTCAATGGTTGGCGAAACTAACCGCGCCCCATTTGACTTAGCCGAAGCCGAAGGTGAACTAGTAGGCGGATTCCACACCGAATATTCATCACTTAAATTCGCGCTCTTCTTCCTAGCTGAATATGTAAACATCATCGCTGTTTCAGCCCTTGCGACAACCCTGTTCCTTGGTGGTTACCATGCGCCTCCTGGCCTTGGCTTCACAGAGCAATGGCTGGGCGGTTGGTTCACTATGGTCTGGTTCTTCGCCAAAGTTATTCTCTTCTTCTTTGTATTCGTATGGTTGCGCGGCACACTGCCTCGTATGCGTTATGACCAGTTCATGCAATTTGGCTGGAAAGTTTTGATTCCAGTTTCACTTGCCTGGATCATGATCGTGGCCACATTGCGCGTTCTATCCCTTAATAATGCGCCAAAAGCAGCCACAATTGCATTCGCTAGCACCGTTGTTCTTCTAGTAATGCTGGTTAATTTCGGTTTCGAAAACGCCAAGAACAAAAAGAAGAACGCGCCAGTTGCCGAAGTATCTGAACCAGAATTTGCAGTTCCACAACTGCCGGTCAAGGTTTCGACCATCAATGTTTCAACTGGAAAGAAAGGAGATCAATAATGTCTGAGCACATCGAACCGATGAAGAAGAAAGAGATCTCTGTAAACGATGTTGAATTCGCGCAGATTGAGCAGAATGGACCTAAAAGCCTATTCACTCAGATGCAAGGTTTCTGGGTTACTTTCGCAACGATGTTTAAGAAAGTAAATACTGTTAATTACCCAGAAGTTAAAGAACCAACTGCCGAACGTTTCCATGGTCGCCATCAACTTAACCGTTATGACGATGGACTAGAAAAGTGCATCGGTTGTGAATTATGCGCTTGGGCGTGCCCAGCGGATGCGATATATGTTGAAGGGGCAGCTAACACTGATGAACATCGCATGTCACCAGGCGAGCGTTACGGCCGGGTTTATCAGATCAATTATTTGCGTTGTATTTTCTGTGGACTCTGCATTGAAGCTTGTCCAACTCGTGCGCTAACCATGACCAACGAATACGAGTTGGCTGATGAAACTCGTGCGAAGTTAATCTTTGAAAAAGATGATTTGTTGGCTCCACTTCGTGCCGGAATGTTGATGCCTCCTCATCCAATGTATCCAAATACAACTGATACAAATTATTACAAGAACGAGATCAAGAGTTCGCATCCGTCACAGGAGGTCAACAATTGATTAATTACGCACTTGAGTTAGGGCAAACCGCCAAACCTGAAGCACTGCTCTTCTACATCTTGGCCCCATTGACTGTTGCAGCTGCAATTGGCATGTTGGTGGTTAAGAAGGCAGTGCACTCAGCGATCTTGCTGGCATGGGTAATGGTTACTTTGGCTATCTTCTATATAGCCCAGGACGCTGCATTCCTAGGTGTTGTGCAGATCGTTGTCTACACCGGCGCTGTAATGATGCTCTTCCTATTTATTTTGATGTTAGTTGGTGTTGATTCATCTGAATCGCTAACTGAAACCATCAAAGGTTTGCGCTGGATTGCAGTTACCGCATCCGTTGGTTTTGGTGGATTACTAATTTCGCTCCTTGGTCGCGCCACATTAGGTCGTACCGCTGCCGGTTTAACTGATGCTAATTCAAGTGGCAATGTTGAAGGCTTAGCGCAATTAATTTTCAGCGATTACGTTTGGCCATTCGAAGTAATCTCGGCGCTGCTAATTACTGCAGCCGTCGGCGCTATGGTGTTGGCACATCACGAACGCACTGTAAAGCGCGTTACACAACGCGAACAATCACAAGCACGTTTCCGCTCTGGTTCATTGGCAGCTGCTGCTGGTTTACCTGGCCCAGGTGTATTTGCATTACATAATGCCGTCGATGTTCCGGCGTTATTGCCAGATGGCTCACCAGCACCTTCTTCAATTTCAGCAACTTTGAAAGCGCGTGGCAACATGTTGGATTCAGCGCAATATCAATTAGATAACAATGACAATGCTGCGGAGGATAAGTAATGAATTCCGCTAATTATTTATATCTTTCAGCGCTACTTTTCACAATTGGTGCTGTAGGAGTTGTTATCCGCCGCAACGCAATCGTAGTTTTCATGTGCGTTGAGCTAATGCTGAATGCAGCGAACTTATCGTTTGTAACTTTCTCTCGCATTAACGGCAACTTAGAAGGTCAAGTAGTGGCTTTCTTCACCATGGTCGTGGCAGCGTGTGAAGTCGTAGTTGGCCTAGCAATTATCGTGACCATTTACCGATCCCGTCGATCAGCATCAGTTGATGATGCCAATCTGTTGAAGCGATAGCGCCAATGACTTCAAATTTAATTGTTTACTTAATCGCGATTCCTTTATTTAGTTCGGCAGTGTTGCTGCTATCTGGCCGCAAAGCCAATAAATGGGGCCATTTACTAGGCACTTTGGCATCAGCTAGCTCTTTTGGCATTGGTGCATATCTATTCACACAGATGTTGGCTCAGCCAGCTGAAGAACGTGCTCTGACTCAGAAGCTATTTTCTTGGATAAGTGTTGGGTCATTCAACGTAGATGCATCACTTTTGCTTGATCAACTTTCAATTTGTTTCGTACTGCTAATCACTGGTGTCGGCACTTTGATCCATATTTATTCGATCTCTTACATGTCACATGACTTAGATCGCCGCCGCTTCTTTGCTTACCTAAATCTCTTTATTGCCGCGATGCTTCTTCTAGTACTTGGTGATTCTTATTTGAATCTATACGTAGGCTGGGAAGGCGTTGGTTTAGCTTCCTATCTATTGATCGGTTTCTGGAATCAAAAGCCAACTTATGCAACAGCTGCTAAAAAAGCATTCGTAATGAACCGCGTTGGTGATTTAGGTCTTTCACTTGCGATCATGATTGCGTTTGCATCAATGGGCACCGTCTCATTTGCCGGCATTGAGGAAGCTGCACCTAAGGCATCGACTACAACGTTGACCGCAATCGGAATCATGTTATTGATTGCTGCTGCGGGTAAATCTGCGCAATTCCCATTACAAGCATGGTTGGGCGATGCGATGGCTGGCCCAACTCCAGTTTCAGCTCTGATCCACGCGGCGACCATGGTTACAGCCGGCGTTTATTTAATTACTCGTTCAAACTTTATTTTCGATGCCGCCCCAACAGCGCAATTATTAGTTGTCATTGTCGGCGCCATTACTTTGCTATTTGGTGCCATCGTAGGTACTGCCAAAGATGATATTAAGAAAGCACTGGCTGCTTCGACTATGTCGCAGATCGGTTACATGATCTTGGCTGCTGGA
>CAZFZK010000054.1:6139-8205 GCA_964523605.1 uncultured Candidatus Planktophila sp.
CCCAGTTGGTTATGCCTTTGCGATCATGCACTTGTTAACTCACGGTTTCTTCAAAGCTGGCATGTTCCTCGGCGCTGGCTCAGTAATGCATGGCATGAATGATGAAGTAAATATGCGTAAATATGGCGCTTTACGTAAGTTCATGCCGATTACTTTCATTACTTTCGGCCTCGGTTACTTAGCGATTATCGGCGTTCCACCATTTGCTGGTTTCTATTCCAAAGACATGATTATTGAAACAGCGCTCAATGCTGGCGGGATAAAAGGAATCCTCCTTGGTTCTGCAGCGCTTTTCGGTGCTGGCCTTACTGCCTTCTACATGACTCGCGTAATGATCCTTACTTTCACCGGTACAAAACGTTGGGATGATCAAGCGCACCCACATGAATCTCCAATCTTGATGTGGCTACCGATGGCAATTTTGGCAATTGGTTCAGTTGCATCTGGATTCCTATTTACTCGCGGAGATGCGTTGGTTCATTGGTTAGAACCAGTTGTTGCCCCACATGAACATGGCGAGCACTCTGAACTACTTCCACCGATTGTAGTTTCTGGACTCGCACTTACCATCGTATTGATTGGTATTTCAATTGCGGTCATGATGTATGTGCGACGTCCAGTTGCTGATGTGGCACCTGAAAATGTTTCAGCGCTTACTAAGATAGTTCGTCAGGATTTATTGCAAGATGTCGCAAACGAAGCGATCTTCATGCGTCCTGGTCAAGCACTTACAAAGAGTTTGGTCACTATCGATGAGAAAGTTATCGATGGCGCAGTCCACGGAGTTGGTGCCATGGCAATTGGTTCAGGTTCTGGACTTCGTAAGACTCAAACTGGTTATGTCCGCAGTTATTCAGCGCTGATTCTGGTTGGCGCAGCCGCTATCGTGCTTGGAATCTGGGTGATTACACAATGACCATCAATTGGATTTCATTAACCGCTTTGCTGCCATTAGTTGGTGCAGCTCTACTAGCAACTTTGCCCAAAGGTGCCGAACTTCGTGCCAAGCAATTAGCTTTCGGTGCCACCTTAGTTACTGCTGCGTCGGCAATAGCGATGGCAGTTCAATTCCAGCGCGATAACACAGACCTTCAGTTCGTCGAGGTTCGCAGCTGGATCCCTTCATTTGGCATTAATTACGCTGTAGGCATCGATGGAATCGCACTAGTGCTGATTTTGATGTCAGTTATTTTGGCACCAATCGTCATTTTGGCGGGCTGGAATGAAGCTCAAGGCGGTCGTTGGAGCGTTAAGACTTTCTATATTTTGATCCTGGTTCTAGAAACCATGATGATCGGCGTCTTTAGCGCCACCGATGTATTCCTCTTCTATGTAATTTTCGAAGCGATGTTAGTTCCGGTTTATTTCTTAATCGGGGGATACGGCACCGGCGCACGTTCAGCAGCTGCAGTTAAATTCTTGCTCTACAGCCTTTTCGGTGGACTATTGATGCTCGCATCGATTATTGCGCTTTATGTAATGTCTGGCGATCAAGGTGGGCATACATTTGACTTGGCTAAATTAGCGAATTTGCAGATGAGTTCGACTACGCAGAACTTCTTATTCCTTGGCTTCTTCATCGCCTTTGCTATCAAGGCACCGCTCTGGCCATTTCATACTTGGTTGCCAGATGCAGCATCGTCGGCAACGCCAGGAACTTCAGTTCTATTGCTAGGCGTGCTCGACAAGGTCGGTACTTTCGGAATGATTCGTTACTGCTTAACTCTTTTCCCAGAGGCAAGCAAGACTTTCACCCCAGTAATTATTGTGCTGGCTGTTATTTCAATTATTTACGGCGCCATCTTGGCCATCGGACAAAGAGACCTTAAGCGCTTAATCGCATTTACTTCGATTTCACACTTTGGTTTCATCACGATGGGAATCTTTGCGATGACTTCGCAGAGCCAATCTGGTGCGACGCTTTATATGTTCAATCACGGATTCTCAACCGCTGCGCTATTTATCGTGGGCGGCTGGATGATCGCTCGTCGCGGTTCATCAACGATTGCTGATTTCGGCGGACTGCAACGAGTAACTCCAGTTATGGCTTGGTGCTTCTTCTTAGC
>CAZFZK010000055.1:0-3052 GCA_964523605.1 uncultured Candidatus Planktophila sp.
ATTTGTGCTGGCCGTAGCACTTCCACGCGGGCGATAGGATTTACCTCGACCTCAAGATATTTCTTACATTCAGGAGAACTGCAAATGGGTAGCAAAGTCACAGTAGTAGGCGCCGGATTCTATGGTTCAACCACCGCAATGCGCTTAGCTGAATACAACATCTTCGACACTGTAGTTCTTACCGATATTCTCGAAGGCAAGCCAGAAGGTTTGGCACTTGATATGAACCAATCTCGTTCAATCGAAGGTTTTGAAACAAAAATTATTGGTGCAACCACAACAGCAGATGGGGCTGGCTACGAAGCAACTGCAAATTCAGATGTTGTAGTGATTACAGCTGGCCTGCCACGTAAACCAGGCATGAGCCGAATGGATTTAATTGGTGTTAACGCCGGCATCGTTCGTGGTGTCGCAGAAAATATTGCTAAGCATTCACCTAATGCGGTAATCATCGTGGTTTCAAATCCACTTGATGAAATGACCGCACTCGCTCAGATTGCAACTGGTTTTCCAAAGCATCGCGTAATTGGTCAAGCTGGCATGTTAGATACCGCTCGCTTTACTGACAATGTTGCCGAAAAACTAGGCGTTAAAGTTTCTTCAGTAAAGACGCTAACTCTTGGTTCACACGGTGACACGATGGTTCCAGTACCAAGTCGTTGCACAGTAGATGGCAAGCCACTTAGCGAACTACTTTCCCAAGCTGATATCGATGCGCTAGTTGATCGCACTCGCAATGGTGGTGCCGAAGTTGTGGCACTGCTCAAGACCGGTTCTGCTTACTACGCACCGTCAGCTGCAGCAGCTCGTATGGCCAAAGCAGTGATTGAAGATTCTGGTGCTGTAATGCCTGTTTGTGCTTGGGTTGATGGCGAATACGGTATTTCTGGCGTCTATCTAGGTGTCGAAGCTGAGATCGGCCGCACCGGTATTAAGAAAGTTGTTGAAAGCAATCTAACTGAATCTGAAATTGCAGCCCTAAAGGTTGCAGCTGAAGCTGTCCGTGCAAAACAAGCCGATGTCCAAACCCTTTAAGGAGCCGCTTTAAATGTCAAAAATTAAAGTAGAAGGAACCGTTGTCGAACTAGATGGCGATGAAATGACTCGCATCATGTGGCAGTTCATCAAGGATTCCTTGATCCTGCCTTATCTCGATGTGAATCTTGAGTACTACGACTTGGGTATGGAAAATCGCGATGCAACTGATGATCAGGTAACAATCGATTCAGCTCATGCCATCCAAAAGCATGGCGTTGGTATTAAGTGTGCAACCATTACTCCAGATGAGGCCCGGGTTGAAGAATTCGGCCTAAAGAAGATGTGGAAGTCTCCAAACGGAACTGTACGCAACATTCTTGGTGGCGTAATTTTCCGCGAGCCAATCATTATCAGCAACGTTCCTCGTTTGGTTCCACACTGGACCAAGCCAATCGTTATCGGCCGTCACGCATTTGGTGATCAATACCGAGCAACTGATTTCAAAGTTCCTGGTGCTGGCAAGTTAACTATGACTTTTGTACCAGAAGACGGATCTGCTCCTATTGAGCACACTGTTTATGATTTCAAATCATCAGGTGTTGCAATGGGCATGTATAACCTTGATGAATCTATCCGTGACTTTGCTCGTGCCTCACTAAATTACGGCTTGATTCGCAAGTACCCAGTTTATCTTTCAACGAAGAACACCATTCTGAAAGCTTACGATGGTCGCTTCAAGGATATCTTTGAAGAGATTTATCAAGCGGAATTCAAAGAAAAGTTCGATGCTGCTGAAATTTGGTACGAGCATCGTCTAATCGATGACATGGTTGCAATGTCACTTCGTATGGAAGGTGGCTACGTCTGGGCTTGTAAGAATTACGACGGCGATGTGCAATCAGATACCGTTGCACAAGGTTACGGCTCACTTGGATTGATGACCTCAGTATTGATGACACCAGACGGAAAAATCGTGGAATCTGAAGCTGCTCACGGCACAGTGACTCGTCACTACCGCGATCATCAAAAGGGTAAGGCGACATCAACAAACCCAATCGCTTCAATCTTTGCTTGGACTCGTGGATTAGCACACCGAGCAAAGCTTGATAACAATGCCGAACTAGCAAAGTTCTGTGACACGTTAGAGCGAGTTTGTATTGAAACTGTTGAACAAGGAAAGATGACTAAGGACTTATCTCTATTGATTTCAAAGGATGCTCCGTACCAAACTACGCAAGAATTCCTGAATTCAATTGACGAGAACTTAAAGAAGGCTATGGCCTAGGTTTAGGTAAAGTAAAAACCCCGCCAGATAAATCTGGCGGGGTTTTTTAATTAACGCTGATTAGATGCGCTCACCTGTTGTTGCATTAAATAGGTGAACTGCAGCTGGATTAGCAGAAACAGTGATTGTCTGTCCTGGCTTAGGTGGATTCTTTGGATCCCAACGCACAATTACTTGAGCGCCTTCTTCAGTTACATTTGCAAACTTAACTGAAGTATCAACTGGAGTTCCGTATACGAATGCATCGGCACCAAGTTCTTCGACAACTTCTACTAGAACATCAAAGCCAGTAGATGATGGTGTGAAGCCTTCTGGACGGATGCCAACTGTGATTGTTGCGCCAGCGCTGGCTGGAACATCAATGCCAAGTGAGCCCAGTTTTGCTTGTCCGCCAGTTACTGGTGCATTTAGCAAGTTCATTGCAGGTGAGCCAATAAAGCCAGCCACGAAAGCATTTGCTGGATTATCGTAAAGATTACGTGGGGTATCTACTTGTTGTAGGAAACCATCTTTTAGAACTGCAACGCGATCACCCATAGTCATAGCTTCAACTTGATCATGTGTTACGTAAACAGTTGTGATTCCAAGACGACGCTGCAATGCAGCAATCTGAGTACGTGTAGCAACACGTAATTTGGCATCAAGGTTAGAAAGTGGTTCGTCCATCAAGAAAACTTGTGGTTCGCGAACAATCGCACGACCCATAGCAACGCGCTGACGTTGTCCGCCAGAGAGTGCTTTTGGTTTGCGATCTAGGTATGGCTCAAGGTCAAGCAACTTTGCTGCTTC